>JAUXUF010000089.1 GCA_030684645.1 Bacteroidota bacterium
ATCCCTGTTCTTCAGTTCAACTATACCAGGTTCCTGAGTCAGAAATTTATCAGGATTGGGAACCTCAACGCCTGATTTCCAGGTTCGGCCATTATCATCTGAATAATAACTCCATAAACTTCCTTTATTTAAAAGTGACCCATTGGCAATATTATACAGATTTACTGCCATTAAAAGACGTCCGTTCTTCAATTGAATGACCCGGTTATTGTTCAACACAAAATAGCCTTTCTTATCAGTGATACAGGGTACCGGATCGCTCCATGTTTTTGCTTCATCACTTGAAAAGCGAACCATAGGGATACAGTCAGTTTCCGAGTTCTTTTTTAAATAGAACAAGGCTATCTTGCCATTCTGAAGTCTGAGCAATGAAACCGACATCACATTCATTGTGCCTTCACGCTCAACAACCTTTATGTCTTCAGAGGTCCATGTTTTTCCACCATCATTCGAAAACCTTGCTGCCAGATAAGCTGGTGAGTGATCTCCTCCTGTAGCACCAAAATAACGGCTGTAAATGAACATAATGCGTCCGTCTTTTAATGTGATGAAATCACCTTCGCTATTGCGGGGATTGTCCGATCCCGGTTCTAACCTCAGTACAATTTCTTTACCCGGATCATCAGATTTGTTCTTGAAGCCTGATTCAACAAATACTAATAAGCAAAAGGATAAAACTGCAATAACTCCGGATATTTTAAACCGATTACCAGTACCGCAAACTCTGTTCTGCCAGTTTTTATAAAAATTCATACTTTTTATTTTACAATGATTATTAAAGATTCAATTGTTGCTTAATTAATTTCAATCATTCAACAAATAATTTACCTGCTTAATATCCTGGATTTTGTTTCACCTTTGGTTCTATACTTAAGGTAGACTGTACAATGGGGAATAATAATAAATAGTCTTTCCCAACCTGGCTTTGGAGTGAGGGAACCAACTCGAAAGCCTTTCCAAATCTCAATAGATCCCACCAGTAGTGCCCCTCAAAGGCAGTTTCCAATAGCCGCTCTTTAAGAATAAGATCATCATTTTGTGCTTTCGTTCCATTTACAAAAACAAACTGAGGATAATTAGTTCCATAAGCCCGTTGCCTGACTTTATTAATATCAGCGGATGGATCCTGACCTAGCGCATTTTTTGCTTCTGCTTTCATTAATAAAATATCCCCATACCGATAAATTACATAATCATCATACC
>JAUXUF010000090.1 GCA_030684645.1 Bacteroidota bacterium
CGAAAAGTCCATTGTTACACCAGTTCCGATTTGCCCGGTGCTTTTTGATTGCATTGGGTCCATTTTTGCAGATCCTTTGCCTGAAGCTCCCATTGCAGTTGCAATTTCTTTGTTTCCCTCATTGATAACTTTAGCAACATCGCTTCCCAAATCAAATTTTTTGATGTAGGAATCTCTAAAGCTTTCAATTTGTGAAATAATTTTATCGCGTTCAGCTTCAAAGCCTAACAGTTTTGCAAATTGCTGTAAATTTTCCGTGTAAGTTCCGATATCCTTATCTGCATTTCGGAATTGACGGGCAAAAGCACCTGCAATGTTTTTAAATTCATCCGATGACCCTGATTCTTTAATTCTTTCAAGAGCATCTTCAATTTCTGAAAATACAACCGGTGCAACTTCTGCACCTTTTTTACCCACAACATCATCCATTATATCCTTGATAATGCTTTTTCTCTTTTCAAGGAAATTTAGCTGAGCGGCCTGAATTTCCTTTTCACTGGCTTTTATAGTAATGGAGGCAAGTAAGGCTGTGGTAGCTTTTTTTTGTGCCCTTTCAATATCTTCGATGGTACTTTTTTCCGTCAAAAGGTTGTTAAGATACTTACCGTACTTTTCATTAATCTGATTAATAGCCGTTTTTCTTGTTTGGGTTCCTTCTGCTGAATTTTTTAAAGAGCCAAATAAAAAATCAAGATTTGATTTCTCTGAGACAATAGAAGCGTTGATTTTTGAAACAGAATCTGTTAATTCTTTATTTTTGTTAATGTAATTATAGATAGCAGTGCCCGCTAATCCGAGACCTAAAATTAATACGGCTATAGCGCCTGTACTTAAAGCTGCCATTGCTGTACCAGCTAAAGCAATCCCTGCGGCCAATTTTCCAAAAATAAAAAGGACTGGTCCTATTGCGGCGGCTAATCCTGCAATAACAACAATTGTTCTTTTGGTTCCTTCGTCAAGGCCTTGAAAGCCTTTTATCATATCGCGCATGTGGTCGATGAATGGCGTGATATAATCCATGATTATCCGCCCAAATTCCTCCATTAAATCGCCAACTGAATTTTTGAGCTGCACAATCTTTCCTGCACCAATTACAGCGGCTTCGGCTGAACCGCCATATTGTTTTTCGAGTTCAGCAAGAATCATGTTTTGCGCGGCGGCAGCCTGTCCGGTTTCCCAAAGTGCTTTGATTGCTCCTTTCTGGGTTTCGGTAAACTGGACACCTGCTTTTCCCATTGCGGTCAATCCTTTAATCGGATCGTTCAGCGCCTTACCTACCATGATGGCAGACATTTTTAAATCACCATCTAACCTGGTCGCTAAATTCATGGCGGCCATTTGAGCCTTGGCAAACTGTTCGCCTGCTACATTTGTAAATGTTAAAAGTTGGGCGGTTGCTTTCTGCAATATTTCTTCATCTCCAAAAAGTGTTTTGTTCTGAAGTTCGGAAGCCATTGCAAACAACTGATCTTTTGTAAACCCGGCGGCATTTCCGGTGGAGCGCAAACCTGCTTCAACCTGTGCCTGTGCTTTGGCCTGCTTGTCCCATGCCATTACCGAAACAGTGGCCATGGCTACCAGTGGAGCGGTAATATACTTGCTCATTGATTCGCCCACCTTCTGCATCTGACGGGCCGCTTTGTCAAGCGACTTCATGGCATTGTTCAACCCTGTTTGAAACTGGGTTGAATCGAGCGATAGTTTGTAAAGAATTGTTCCGGCCATGTTTTTTATTTACGATTTGTTTATTTACGATTTACTATTTGCCTTCGATACGCTTCGCTACTCAGGCAGCGCCGATCACTTGATCAACCCGTCATGCCGAATTTATTTCGGCATCCATCAGTATTAGCGGCATCCCTTGCCTTATGAGATCCTGATCCTGAAATAAATTCAGGATGACAGTTCAGGATGACTGGCTCTTTTCTTCAATTTTCCAAAGCTTTTTTATTTCGGCAAATCGTTCGGGTGTCATTAGCTTTATTGGTTTCTTTCGATCCCAGGGAAAGGATGCATCGAACTTTTTGCCTGCCAACGATGAAAGAACCATGGCTGCTGTGAATCGTGCCGATTCGAAACGGCTTTGGTAATTCAATTCATTGTCGGCGTTTCTGACTTCGTTAAATCCTTCAATTTTGTAAAAGAACTGGCGCAATGTCAGGCTGTACAGCTCATCGGGCATCAGCCCCAACCAACCCAAGCCAATTTGATCAATCCGCCTGAAGGTTAGCCTTTGGCCTTCAGGCTGCGGGCCTTTTTTGCCGGTTCGGTTTCGTCTGCCTCCGGCATCGA
This sequence comes from Bacteroidota bacterium, assembly GCA_030684645.1. Taxonomy (GTDB): domain Bacteria; phylum Bacteroidota; class Bacteroidia; order Bacteroidales; family Prolixibacteraceae; genus Aquipluma. The sequence continues at coordinate 2,293 of JAUXUF010000090.1, forward strand.
CTGATTGAATTCTTCGAAGAAGTTATTCAATTCTGTTCCTTCGGATATCATATCAATCACATCTTCCAGATCGGGCAATACCTGGTTTGTTTTTTCTTTTCGCACACCTTCGGCAATGGCCGACTGAATGAGCGAAGCGGTATTTTCGATGATGGCAATGGATGGCTTTGCAAGGTCGATGTTTGCAAACAGTTGACCGAACTCATCGAGTTCAATTCCTTTTTGTTTGCAAAACCGTATGCTGGTGTTCAGGTTAACGATGGCAGGAAATGATTCGCCACAAATAAGTATTTTTTTCATTTTCAGGATTTTAGAACTTTTCCAAAGTTTTTTACAAGCTTGTATAAACTTTGGAAAAGTTGGTTTAAAAGTTGTTTTTGATTAAACCAATGCAGTGGTTTGAGTTCCTCCGGTTATTTTGAATGCAGCCGAAATATTGACTGTTGAATCATCACTGGCCTTAAATGACAGATTATTGATGAGACCCGCGGCGGCCGATGCACTACCGGGTATAGTAACGTCACCCCAAAACAATGCGACTTCAGCGCCTGAATCAATCAGGGCACGCAAAGCCCAATAATCAGTTTCCGTAGGTAAAGCACCCTGTGGATCGTGAATGGCTTCGAGCGAAATATCTTCATCAATGCGGCCTGCCCGGTAAGTATTGCCGCGCGCGGGGGTGTTCATGTTGGTGGTTTTGATCAAATTAACAGCCGCGCTGTGATCAAATGAACTGATGGCAGCAAATATCTTTGTGCCAATCTTTAGGATTACTTCTGAATAAATACGTTCTGACATAGTACTAATTTTTATTGTTCAACATAAATTGTAAAATCGATGGCTTTGCCGTAAACTTCGGCATCTTCCTGATAAAGATCATCTGGGCCATTCTGGCAGCGGATTTTTTTTATTATTTCGCTGGCTGAAGTTCCCGTGTATTGATCGAGGGTAGAGATTACCGACCGGCTGAGTGTTTCGGCCTGATCGTAGGTAGCGGCGTTGATATTGATTTGAACTGACATACGGCGTAAGGTGCCACGGCCATTCATATTTTTTTCGGGAACATCGCTCGTCACCTGGTAAGTTGCCAGCGGCAATACTTTACCTTGTGAAGCCTGCAATGGGTAGATTTTAATTACCGATGCAAGAATGGTTTTGAGTGATGCGCCTATCATTTTATTTACTATTTTTTTATTTACTATTTACTATTTTTTGGTTCGCTTAACGTAAGCGTTTATTACTTTCTCGAGTGATCCGGTTAAAGCTGATTCAACCTGTGATTGTGTTAAGTTCACGGCTTGGTCTATAAATGGATTTGCTTTTTGTCCTGGCATAAACCCACCCCTTCGCGGGCCATTTTTGATCGTATAACCTGCAGTTCCACGGATAACCATGTGCCTGAAATATGGATCGTCTTTATTTTCTTCACTTTGTTTGCCTTTTGATTTGAACTTATTGCGTGGGCGTTTCACACCTACCAGCAATTCAGCAAACTGTTCATTTTTCTTTTTCGGTACGATGGTACCAATTGATTTTTTTATAAGTCCCGGCTGAATAATGCGGCGTTTGCCCCAAAATTCCTTAACTGATCGTTCGGCAACCGGCGCCAGTTGTTTTGCCATTTTAACCAGTGGCCGTGCTGCATCGCGAAGCGAACCAAGAAGCAACTTGCGGTTGGTCTGCTCGTTCAATCCTTTCAGGAAAGCTATACATTCATCTTTTCCGGTTACATGGTTCATGTTACATTTTCGTTGTCACGTCGTTCGACTTCCATTTCCAGATAAAAGCCGTCTTCGGTGGGCGTTATACTTAGGATGGCACAACTAAGGCCATCAATCATGATTTGATTTTGTTCGGTAATGGTGGCAACGCGGTTATAAATGGTTACCAAAATGCGCTTTACTCCAACTTTTTGAGCTGCCTGATAGGGTTCGTTTCCGGTAAGGTGCTTAACATTTGCAAACAACTGAATCAGATCGCTCCATTCTTTTTGCTCCTGACCTGATGGCAATTCAACGACATCGAAAGTTCGGATGGTAATCAGTTTATCAAGTTGCCCGGTTTGCATTTTAATTTATAATTTATAATT
>JAUXUF010000150.1 GCA_030684645.1 Bacteroidota bacterium
GTTTTTATTATTTCTAATTGTATAGCTTGTGCCGCTTTATTTTTCTTTTCGTCCACTACTTTGGCGTAAATCTGAGTGGTTTTTACATTGGTATGGCCAAGCATTTTGCTGACAGTGTAAATATCGGTGCCGCTTGATAACTGCAAGGTCGCGAATGTATGACGGAAGCAATGGAAGGTAATTTTCTTTTTAATACCTGCGGCTTCAATCCATTGTTTGAGGGGGTGGGAAATCCAGGATGGATCAGGCAAATCTTCAAAAACAAATTGTTCTGGCTTTCCTGGCTCTCCACAAAGTTGCAATGCTTGTACTGAAATGGGTGTATATTCAACACCTTTGGTTTTTTGCTGGGTAAAATGCAGCCTGGCTTGATTACCATCTATGCTGATTTCTTTCCATCGAAGTTTTTGAATATCACAATGTCTCAATCCCGTAAGCGCGGAGAAAAGGGCTGCCCGTTTAAGTACATCCCGTTCGCAAGGAGTAGCGGCAAGTGTGTTGAGTTCTTCAACTGATAAATATTCTCTGCGGGATTCCTGTTCCTGTATGCCTTTTATTTTAGCCGATAAATCAACTGTCAGATAGCCATCAATAAAAGCTTGTTTAAGTGCTGCCTTAAAAATGGAAAAATAAGTTGAGGCGGTATTGTGAGAAATAGTTCCGCTTTTGTTGCCTCCGCGAGGGGCAGATAACAGGAAACGCTTAAATTCTTCGGCTATCCGGTTGTTTATTTGGGAAAACAATAATGTAGTTCCGGCAAACTGTTTCAGAAATTCAACAGCACGTTGCCAGTTAATTAGAATGGATTTTGAATTATTCGCGTGTCGTTTGGCTGTTACCTTATCAAAATATTCTATGAAATTTTGCTGTAAACGTTCCTTTTGTTCAGCTTGTTCGGTTTCGGCATCGCTGTATAAATCGGCATTGTCATATTCTCGTTGGCGAAGTTTCCGAACACCATCGGCATAAATCATATTCTCTTTGTCTTTTTCACTTCGGCACATGATTATTCCGTTATCATCGCGTTTGGGCTTATAGGTTTTAATTCCATCCGCTTCGGTCCGGGCAGTTCGTTTTTTATCCCATTCTATAGTCGTAATGCTACGATTTAAATATTCGCGTATGCGTTGTGGGCTTTTCTTCCCGGAAACAAAAACGGGATAACTCTCGATATAAACATACCACTCTTTTCGGTCTTCAGCCTTTCGAAGCCTCACGGTTACTTTAGTGTTGGATAACTCTTTCATGTGGTATCTCTATGATTTATTACTATACAAATTGTCAATTTCAGATTTGGGAGCATAAACGTATTTCCCAATCTGTCGAGTTGGGATCGAAAACCTGCGGATATGCTTATAGACCGAACTGTCTGATGTTCCAAACTTTTGAGCTATCTCGCCGATTGAGTAGCAGTCTTCGCGTTCAAGACGATACAATTTGACTTCTGGTTTTGCTTTTTTTGCGGGTGTCGTTTGGAGAATTGGAAACATTTCCTCTATTGCAGCACGATCAATTCTAACAAGACGAGTTCCTAGATTGATTGCAGGGATTCGTCTTTGACGAATTAGACGATAAAGTGTGCTTTTTGCGATTCCATAAAGAGTTATTGCTTCTGGTACAGAAATATATAAGCGGTCAGCGGGAATTTTATCTGCGACGATTTTTCGTTGTTCTTCTTGTTTTTGCTGAGCTTTCTTCTTGCGGTATGCAGCATCGCTACAATTTTTGGAGCAATAGATTGAGTCTACCGTTTTTGGGACAAACGGCTTTTTACATACTACACATTGTATTTGAATCTTATCCATCGCCATCTTTATCGCTATTTAAGTACCTATAAGTATTCATAAGTGCTTATAAGTTCCATTTCACCGTAAATTAAGTTCCGGTACAGTTATGGTACAAATGTATGATAAAAATAGATAATAAAATATCAAATTCAATAAATTTATAAAAATAAAAACCGCAGTAAATCAGATGTTTACTGCGGTTTCACTATTTTTTATTATCGTTTTTAATCGACTTTATTTCACTTCTTCAAAGTCAACATCGGTTACTTCGCTGTCTTGTTTGCTGCTACCGCCTGCATTGGCTTGCTGTCCACCATGAGGTTCGGACTGGGCGCCACTGGCGGCCTGCGCATTGTACATTTCCTGCGATGCGGCCTGGAACACGGCATTCAGTTCAGCTGTTGCGGCATCAATACCATCCATATCCTGAGCGCTGTGTGCTGTTTTTAGTTTGCCCAGAGCTTCTTCGATCGGACCTTTTTTGTCAACTGGCAATTTGTCACCAAATTCCTTCAGTTGTTTTTCTGTTGAGAAAATCAGACTGTCGGCCATGTTCAGCTTGTCAACCTTCTCGCGCGCTGCCTTGTCGGATGCTTCGTTGGCAGCCGCTTCGTCGCGCATGCGTTTGATTTCGGCATCGGTCAAACCAGAAGAAGCTTCGATACGGATCGACTGTGACCGGCTGGTTGCTTTATCTTTGGCAGTAACGTGCAAAATACCGTTGGCATCAATATCGAACATCACTTCAATTTGCGGAACACCACGCTGTGCCGGTGGTAATCCATCGAGATGGAAACGTCCGATGGTTTTGTTTCCGTTTGCCATGGGGCGTTCGCCCTGCAGCACATGGATTTCAACCGATGGCTGATTGTCGCTGGCAGTTGTAAATGTTTCAGTCTTTTTGGTTGGAATGGTTGTGTTTGATTCGATCAAACGAGTCATTACACCACCCATGGTTTCGATTCCGAGTGAAAGAGGAGTTACATCAAGCAACAGCACGTCTTTTACTTCACCGGTTAACACACCACCCTGAATAGCTGCGCCGATAGCTACTACTTCGTCAGGATTTACGCCTTTTGAAGGAGCTTTTCCGAATAACTGCTGTACTTTTTCCTGAACAGCCGGAATACGTGTTGAACCACCAACCAGAATAACTTCGTCGATATCGCTTGCCTGCAAGCCTGCATTCTTCAACGCTTTTTTGCAAGGTTCAATCGTTGCCTGGATCAGTTTGTCGCACAGTTGTTCGAATTTGGCACGGGTAAGGGTTTTAACCAAATGTTTTGGAATACCATTTACCGGCATAATGTATGGCAGGTTAATTTCGGTCTGTGTTGAGCTGGATAATTCGATTTTAGCTTTTTCAGCTGCTTCTTTCAAACGCTGTAAAGCCATCGGATCCTGGCGCAGGTCGATTCCTTCGTCATTTTTAAATTCAGCAGCCAGCCAGTTGATGATCTCCTGGTCAAAGTCGTCTCCACCCAGGTGAGTGTCGCCGTCGGTCGATTTTACTTCGAATACACCTTCGCCCAATTCAAGGATCGAAATATCGAAAGTACCTCCACCAAGGTCGAATACGGCGATTTTCATTTCACGGTGCATTTTATCTAAACCGTAAGCCAGTGCTGCAGCTGTTGGTTCGTTGATGATACGGCGAACATTCAAACCGGCAATTTCGCCGGCCTCTTTGGTTGCCTGACGCTGCGAATCGCTGAAATAAGCCGGAACTGTAATCACAGCATCGGTAACTTCCTGTCCGAGGTAGTCTTCGGCAGTTTTCTTCATTTTCTGAAGAATCATGGCTGAAATTTCCTGTGGGGAATACTTGCGGTCATCAATAACTACTCGTGGCGTGTTGTTATCGCCCAGAACAACGGTATAAGCAACACGTTTTATCTCTTTGGTCAGGTTTGAAAAGCTTTCGCCCATCAAACGCTTGATCGAATAGACTGTTTTTGACGGGTTGGTAATGGCTTGTCGTTTTGCCGGATCACCTACTTTTCGTTCGCCATTTTCAACAAATCCAACGATTGATGGAGTTGTACGCTTGCCTTCGCTATTTGGAATAACAACAGGCTCGTTACCTTCCATAACTGATACGCACGAATTGGTGGTACCTAAGTCAATTCCAATAATTTTTCCCATTTTATGATTTTTTTTAACTGATTATTTCAATATAAAATAATTACGAGCAGTTCTATTCAATCGCTGTGCCACAAACCAGCCAGCTGGAAATCTGGTAAAATTGACACTTGAATTCTTTGGCACAGACTAATTGTGACATTTTGCGTGACAAAAAGACAGCAACGCCATGAAGAAGATACAAAGTGACAAAAGTGCCTGTGTTTCTAGGTAGGTGGCAGACAGCAGGCTTAATTACTACATAATCAATCCACAGTCAAAAGAGAGAAGCCGGAAAAGCCAAAAGCTCATTTCTCAAGAGACTTGATCCTATTCACTCAATCTTCAAAAACCTTCAAATTTTCAAATTGCTGGATCACCGAATCTTAAAATTATTATCTTCATCCCATCTTAAACCTAAACAATGAAACATAAACTTACACAAACTGTTCCACGCGAACGCCTTTTATCGCTCGATGCCCTTCGCGGATTTGATATGTTCTGGATAACCGGAGGAAGTTACCTGGTTGGAGTTTTAACCAAATATACTGGTGCCGGCTGGCTTAAAGTAATTGATGGTCAAATGGAACATGTTCCATGGAACGGATTTCACTTCTACGATTTGATTTTCCCGCTTTTCATGTTTATAAGCGGTGTTGCCATTCCTTTTTCACTGGTTTCGAAACTCGAGAAAAAAGTTCCTAAATATGATCTGGCTAAAAAGGCAGTTACACGAGGGCTCATCCTTGTTTTGCTTGGATTTTTCTATAACGGAGTTTTCAGTAATGGATTTGAAAATCCACGGCTTCCGAGTGTATTGGGACAAATCGGTCTTGCCTATATGTTTGCAGCCTTAATAGTGATTTACTCCAAATCTTTTAAAAGTACTTTGTATTGGCTTGGTGTAATTCTGGTTGGAATCGGGATCATCCAACTTCTTATACCTGTTCCGGGAATCGGCGCAGGTGTGCTGACTCCTGAAGGCTGTATCAACGGCTACTTCGACCGGATGTTGGTCCCCGGACGTTTGCATGGCGGAGTATTTGATCCGGAAGGATTGCTTTGTATTGTATCGGCTGTTACCGTAACATTAATGGGCTCGGTAGCCGGACATTTTCTACGCGACAAAACAACCAACGATCAAAAGAAAATCAAAACGCTTTCCCTGATTGGCATTTCAACAATTGGTTTGGCTTTGGTGCTCAGCACATTCTATCCCATAATCAAAGCTTGCTGGACAGGTTCGTTTAACTTACTGACGGGTGGTATCGGCTTTTTACTGATCATGGCTTTCTATTGGATCATTGATGTAAAAGGCTGGAAAAAATGGTCGTTCTTCTTTCGGGTAATCGGCATGAATTCGATCTTTATTTACCTGTTCCACGGATTTGTAGATATCGACAAAATTACTCACCGGATTTTTGGATGGACAGTTCTATGGGGAGATTTCGGTGTACTATTCTATACCGTCGGAGAAATCATGATGGTTTGGATGCTGCTCTACTATATGTATAAAAAGAATATTTTCCTGAGGGTATAAAAGCAAAGAAGCCGGTTCGAATGAGCCGGCTTCTTTGCTTCAAATAAAAAATGTATAGCGCTGATGAGATCATCGGTTTACCTAATGAAATAAAACCTTTCAATTCCCAAATATCAATGAAGCTGAGCGTGTTATTGTTTGACCATCGGGGGTCTTGACAGTGGCAGTAATGGCATCTTTTACTCCTTTTTCAGCACCAGGAATTGTCAGTGTAAACTTTCCGGACGATAGCGAAGCATCAGAAACCGGATAAGTTTTCGAGTCGGAGTAACCATCGCTCCCAGTCATCGAAATGGACACAGTTCCTCCAACAGGCACACAGAAAACCGATACACTAATTTGATAATCCTGATTTGCGGCTGGTGATGAAGGGTATAAATCGAGCGAACGAATAGTTGGTTTTGCATTCTCTGACATCTCAGCAGTTAAGGTCGAAGAAACGCCCTCAGCAATGGTGAATCCTTTTGTAACATTATTAGGCATTCCCAGAAAGGTTACATGTAACCTCATGTTGCCGGTTAGTTTGAAATTTTCGAGAAGTTTTAGTTCATTTATTTTATCCAGTATTGAAGGAGTCCCGGGATCGCCTGAAGCTCCAAGTGTTGAGCAATATATAACCATGGCAGTAGTAATTCCGGTACAGGCAGCCCCAACCGTTGGAGCTACGGTTACACCAATTCCGGTTAAGGCCAGTTTGCCGGCAATGTATGCACATGCGCTTGAAGTAAGTATCAATTGTTCTGTCTTTCCTCCGACAAGTCCTGCTGCATCGCAGTATTGGGTTAAAATCGAAGTTAGTTTCTCAACGGCAGCCTGTGGGTCAATTTCAGGTGCAGTGCCCGACGGAACCGTAATGGTATAATGCCCTTTTGCAACATATTCAGCACTTAGTCCTTTTAACATGACACTTCCGGATTGATCGTAGACCGAAACCCTGTAAATCGATTGATCAGCTGGCGCACCGCAGGAAGTGGTATATAACTGATAAGTGGTTCCGCCTGAAGTGGCCGATTTTAAATTGTTTTCTGTTGATTTCTCCAACTCATCAGTGAAAGGTGAAAATTCAATATCATAACATACCTTCTCAGGATTTCTGATTTTTGCATTGTAGTTGACCGGAGTAATTTTACCTGATTTTAGTCCGGCCAAATCGATTTCGGTATTGATTTGATTTACACCATCGTTACAGATGATGGTTAAGGCAACTTTGTTATTGGCCAGCCATTCGTAATTGAATACGGTTCCATTGTTGGCAACTGCAGTTTTCAAGCGATGATTGTTATCATAATAAAATGAATATTCCTCGCCGTTTTCAGTTTTGATGTTTATTTGCTTAACAGATTCAGGCAAGCCATTACTGGCTCTGGTTCCAAAAACATTCACGATTTCCCCTTTATCCGTTACAAGTTTCACAAACTCAGGATCAGTAGAATTCGTATTTAGGTAGGATCCATCACCGACACCTCCATTATCGGTTTTGTTTAGAAAATCAAACAGGTTACATCCAAAAACAAGTAACCCGAAAAGAAAAATGATGAGAATTCGTGCGGCAGCAGATGTTTGCATTTTCCATTTCATAACAATTAGTTTTAAGAGGTTAGTTATTTGAGACAGATTTGGGTCTGAAAATTGAGGCGATTCTATTTTTAAAGTATTAAATTTAAGCACATTATATTGTATATTTTCTAATTTATTGAATAATTTTCCTGTCATTTTGCATGCTTTTTAACACTCTCCTGGGTCGGACGATGAATTGCTGCGATTATTGACGATAATCCAATGTATAAATTCTTACTTTTGTAACCGAATCGAATACAAAAGGATATGTCAGTCTATAAGGAAATCAAACGGGTAACGACCCACGTTCTTTCAGAAATGAAACTGAAAGGCGAAAAAATTGCCATGCTTACTTCGTATGATTTCAGCATGGCTAAACTCGTTGATCAGGCCGGTATCGACATTATTCTGGTTGGCGACTCTGCCTCCAATGTGATGGCTGGCAATGAAACAACTTTGCCTATTACACTCGACCAGATGATTTATCACGGTAAGTCGGTGGTAAGAGCGGTTACCCGTGCATTGGTTGTGGTCGATATGCCATTTGGAACTTACCAGGGAAACTCGCTGGAAGCTTTGAATTCTGCCATTAAAATCATGAAGGTGACCCATGCTGATGCTGTAAAAGTGGAAGGTGGCAAAGAAATTATCGAGTCGGTTGAGCGGATTTTGTCTGCAGGAATTCCGGTTATGGGCCATCTGGGTTTGATGCCGCAATCGATCAATAAATATGGAACATATACCGTTCGGGCCAAGGAAGAGGTTGAGGCACAAAAACTGATTGAAGATGCCTTATTGCTGGAAGCTGTCGGTTGTTTTGCTATTGTTTTGGAAAAAATTCCTGCCACATTGGGAGCAAAGGTTGCGCAGACTTTGAAAATTCCTGTAATCGGTATTGGCGCCGGAGGCGAAGTGGATGGCCAGGTGTTGGTTCTTCATGATATGCTGGGTATAACACAAACTTTCTCTCCGCGTTTTCTTAGAAGATATTTAAATCTGGCCGAAGAGATTCAAGGAGCTGTAAACAACTATGTTCAGGATGTGAAATCAAAAGATTTCCCCAACGAAAAGGAACAGTATTAAGAGTTTCAGGTTCCGGGTTTCGAGTTGCGTGTGCGAATGTTTTTGGATATTAAATATTCTGTATTGGATATTGAATATTTTTCAAGATAAAAATTCAAAGGCTTGCTGGAAAGTAGTCGAACCTATTTGAAAGCGTTTGGTGTTGAGCCCTGAAAGGGCTAAATATCAATAGCCCCGGGCTTCGGCGTGAGCTCAGCCGAACGGTAAGGAGGAACGACGCAACCCGGGGGAAAATGAAGTACAGAGGACCAAGGCGCATCAATAATTGTAAATTGGAAAGAATAAGCTGTATGCGCCGCAATCTGAATTCTAATTATTGGAAATATTTTTCAGAATAAAAAAAATAGCACCTTAATAAACACGACCAACGGTTAATCACTATTGGTACAACAAAAAATAAAATTTAAAATGGACGTAATTTACGAAGACAATCATATCATAGCCATCAATAAAGCTTGTGGCGAGATCGTTCAGGGCGACAAAACCGGTGATGCCACTTTAATCGATAAAGTGAAAGAATACATCAAGGTGAAATACAAAAAACCTGGCGACGTTTACCTGGGTTCACCTCACCGCCTGGATCGCCCGTCTAGTGGCGTCATCCTGTTTGCCCGTACCAGCAAAGCGCTTACCCGCCTGAATGAAATGTTTCAGGATAAGGATGCGATGAAAAAAACATACTGGGCTGTGGTTGATAAACTTCCGGAGGAGGAAGAAGGAACATTGCATCACTGGTTGGTGAAAGATGAGGAAAAGAACAAATCGCATGCTCACAACAAAGAACGCAAAGGGGCCAAAGAAGGAATTCTGCACTATCGCCATGTGGCCACGCTCAACCATTACCATTTGTTGGAAATCGACCTGAAAACCGGACGCCATCACCAGATCCGCGCCCAACTCAACCGCATCGGCCTGCACATCAAAGGTGACTTAAAATACGGTGCAGCCCGAAGCAACGAAAATGCAGGCATTCATTTACATGCCCGGAAAATCGAATTTATTCATCCGGTGACCAAACAACCTGTTAAAATTGTGGCCAACCCACCTAAAGATCCGATCTGGAACGACCTGGTTAAAATTGATTATTTGAAGGATTAATTTCTGATTCAGAACTGAATTTCGCTAAATCGTTTCCGTTTCCGGATATAAAACTGAAAGACAATGCTTCGTGGAAGTTTTTCGGCTGGTAGAGTGAAATGTCCATCTTTTCCGGCCTGTTTGCGTTTGCGATGCAGTGAGGGTATGGAAATCCAGAATTGGGTGTGGGCTTTCAAAACACTTCGGATGCCATTTACATTGAATTCAGTCAATAATTTGAAGGCGGCTAATGCATCCAGTACCATCCGGATAAACAAAAGGTAGAAAAGTTGATTCCCGGGTAAGTTTTTATACAATAGCCAAAGGTTATTTCTGAAATTCAGAAACAGCTTTTGCGGATTGTCGTACGAAAGCGTTCCTCCACCCACATGAAAAACAGCGCTTTTCGGAGAATAAACAACGCGGTATCCGCGGTTTTTAAGCCGCCAGCACAGATCGATCTCTTCCATGTGCGCCCAGAAATCGCCATCGAAACCTCCAACTTCATGAAAAAGTCGGCCCCGGACAAACATACAGGCTCCGGTTGCCCAGAAAATATCGGTCGTTTGATCGTATTGTCCTGTGTCGGCTTCCACTTCATTGAAGATTCTCCCGCGGCAGAACGGATACCCAAACCGGTCGATGAATCCACCGGCGGCTCCGGCATATTCGAAATGAGTTTTCTGGTGGTAGCTGAGTATTTTGGGCTGGACGGCAGCGATAGTTTGATCGGCTTCCATTAGTCGGATAGGGGATTCGAGCCATCCGGAAGTGACTTCCACATCCGAATTCAGGATCACAAAATAATCAGCATCTATTTGTTTCAGCGCTTCGTTGTACCCGCGGGCAAATCCGAAATTCCTTTTCAGGTCAAGAATTTTTACCGTTGGAAACTCTTTTCGGAGCAGTGAAAGCGAATCGTCCGTTGAGCCATTGTCAGCTACAACTATTTCGGTTGAATTATTTTTACTGAATTCAATCACCGAAGGTAAAAATTGCTGTAATAATTTAACTCCGTTCCAGTTCAGGATAACGATCGCTATTTTGGGATTACTCATGAAATGACTGACTAATTGATTTTAGTTGTAAGTTGCAAGTTGCTTTTCTGCTAACTGAGACTGTACACTGAACACTCGCACAACTCACGGAATTAGAAGTTTTGCCAATACTACAGACATGTTTTCCTTCTCAAGGCCGTAAAGAAGATTGGCAATTTTCTCCATTTTCTCAGGTTCTTCCGACTGAAGTATCAGTTTGATCTCGCGAATTTGTTTGCCAGTCAATTCTTCTTCCAGTAGCGACCAGATTTTCATATTTTCTTCTTCCTGCTTCGGAGGTCCCAGGTGTTCGAGCTCCAATTTGGTGGCTTCCAGTATTTCGCGAGCCTTCAGAATAACCGGGTCAGAGTCTTTGCCTGTACCGGCTGCATCGCGCAGGCTCCAGCTCGAATAATCGTATTTCAGTTCTTTGATCATTCGAACTTTGGTACTCTCCTTACCGAAAATCCGTTCAAGAAATATAATGGTATGGCTTTTCCAGGCTTCCAGATCGAAGTTTTTGGCAGTCAGGCTTTCAAGCTGTCTGGTGATGAGGGCAATTTCTTTTTCGACCATGACGAGGATTTTAAGTTGGATGCAATTTACAATGAATTTTTCATTTTTTGCCACAAGACACCAAGACACAAATAAAAGGACTAGTTACAAGAATCAAAACGTCAATGTTTGAACCTGAAAAATATCCAATAACAAATATCGAATATTCAATATCCAAACCCTTTTATAGAACTTGAAACCCGGAACCCGGAACCCGTACCCCGAATCCTACAATCAGAAACCCTATCTTATCCGAGATGCTGGTGTACAATTTTATAAAATTCATCAAAATAATTGGCATTGCAGGCAATTATTTCACCTCCAAACAGACAGTTTTCACCGCCGTTAAAATCGCAAACTTTTCCGCCTGCCTGCTTGACGATAATGATTCCTGCCGCCACATCCCACGAATGCAGGGCATGTTCGTAGAAACCTTCAAACCTTCCTGCAGCGACATAAGCCAGATCGGCCGCTGCTGAGCCCAAGCGGCGCATCCCATGCGAATTACGCATGAAAAAGCTCATCGATTCCATGTATTTGTCGAGTTTCGAAAAGTCGTAATACGGAAATCCGGTAGCAATAAGAGAATCTGCAGTGGTGGCAGCTTTCGAAACATGTATCTCCCTACCATTTAAAAAGGCCTTGCTGCCTTTCCAGGCATAAAACATTTCGTCGAGACTGATTTCAAAAATCACACCCAGAATAATTTCTTCAGCATCCAACAGCGCAATACTCACTGCAAAAGGCGAAATTCCGTGAATATAATTGGTGGTGCCATCGAGCGGATCAATCACCCAGCGGTATTTTTCGCTGTTGTCATGGGCTGTTCCTTCTTCAGCAATAAATCCTGAACCGGGAAGCAATTCGCGCAAAGCAGTGACAATTCGTACTTCTGCAGTTTTATCGACATAAGTTACCAGATCTGTTTTTCCTTTGTGAATAATATCTTCCGCAGTAAATTTCAGCCGTTCCTCATATATAAACCGCCCAACTTCCCGCGCCAGTGATTGTACCTGAGTGCATAGTATTTCGAGATTCATGTCTGTCAGTTATGAACTATAAGTTATGAGTTATAAGTTGTCTATTGTCTATGCCTAAATAACGTTAACCGGATTTGACGTTTTTCTATTCTTTTTGTATTTAACAGGGTAAATTTAATTGAAAATCAGCTTGTTGCGCGGCAAGAGTAGAAAATTTATTCTCTGTGTATCTCTGTGTTCTCAGTGGTTGGAATTTTTCTTTTACAGTAAATCACTGGCCAGTTCAGCCAGATAACTGCGTTCCCCTTTGATCAGGTTTACATGAGCAAAAATTTCGTGGTTTTTCATCTTTTCGGTCATGTAGGCCAGACCGTTCGATTTCATGTCCAAATAAGGTGAGTCGATCTGCTGCAAGTCTCCTGTAAAGATCAGTTTGGTTCCCTCGCCTGCCCGGGTAATAATGGTTTTTATTTCATGTGGGGTGAGGTTTTGGGCTTCGTCGATGATGAAATACGAATTGGACAGGCTTCGTCCTCGGATGTAAGCTAAAGGTGTGATAACCAGTCGTTCGTCTTTCAGCATTTCCTCAATCTTCTGGTATTCCAGACTTCGCTGGTTGTAGTTGTGTTTAATTACAGAAAGGTTGTCGAATAGTGGTTGCATGTATGGACTTATTTTTTCCTGGGCATCACCGGGCAGATATCCCAGATCGCGGTTACTAAGCGCAACAATCGGCCTGGCCAGCAAAATTTGTCCGAAACTTTTGTATTGTTCGAGCGCTGCAGCCAACGCGAGTAAAGTTTTTCCGGTTCCGGCTTTCCCAGTCAGGGCAACTAGCTTGATCTCCGGATTAAATAAGGCATCCAAGCTAAAAGTCTGTTCTGCATTTCGTGGTTTGATCCCGTAAGCTGTCCTTTTCTCAACGCGGACCATTCTCTTCAGTCCACCATCATACCGGCCCAAAACACTTGCCTTGGCCGATTTCATGATAAAGTACTCATTGATGTCCGGAGTATTTTGCATTTCCATCAGTTCAACCGGAATCGAATTTTCGCTGTACAATTTTTCAATCAGCGTATCGTTAAAATTTTCGAACTCGGTTACATTTTTGTTCAGGATTTGGATATCCTTCACCTTGTCGTTGTAATAATCTTCGGCCTGTATTTTCAGCGATTTGGCCTTCATCCTCAGGTTAATATCCTTGGTAACCAGGATGGTGGGGCGATCAGGAAATTTTTGACCGATATACATGGCAATGGACAGGATGCGGTGATCGGGAATATCTTCGCGAAACGAGTATTTCATTTCTTCCGGAATAGGCTTTCCCGGTTCAATGATCAGTTTCCCTTTATCTGGTCCTAACTTGATGCCACCGTTAAAAAGTTTGTCTCCTATTATTTCATCCAGTTCGCGCACAAATTCACGCGCCTGAAAGTTAATCGGATCGTTTCCACGTTTAAACTTGTCCAATTCTTCCAGTACAGTTATTGGAATTACGATGTCATTATCCTGAAACTGATATATACTGGTATGATCATGTAGGATCACATTAGTATCCAATACGAAAATTTTAGTTTGTTTTTTCTTCGCCATCTCCGTCATCATTAAGGTTTCCATAAATTTAGAAAAATTAGAATGGAAAAATTAGAATATATCTACTAAATTCTCAATTTTACCTTTCTATTTTTTAACTGGTGTTCATAAGTTTTTTTGTTCATGAGAAGCTACCTGAAAGTGCTCGATTTTTTGTACAGTCAGTTGCCTATGTTTCAGCGGACTGGGCCTGCAGCTTACAAAGACAACCTTGACAATACGGTATGTTTGGATGTGATGTTCGGTTATCCGCATCGTGCTTTTAAAACAATCCATGTAGCCGGAACCAACGGGAAGGGCTCTGTTTCGCACATGCTTGCTTCAGTTTTACAGGAGGCCGGATACAAAACCGGTCTCTATACTTCGCCTCATATGAAGGATTTCAGGGAACGGATTCGCGTAAACGGAGAAATGATTCCGGAAAAAGCGGTTGTTCAGTTCACTGAATCATTCAGGAAGAAAAATGAGTTTGAAAGGCTGGAACCTTCGTTTTTTGAACTGACAGTTTCGATGGCCTTCGATTATTTTCGCACGATGCAGGTTGACGTGGCTGTCGTTGAAGTCGGTTTAGGTGGCCGGCTCGATTCTACTAATATTATTACTCCGGAAGTTTCGGTCATCACCAACATCAGTTTCGACCACATGGCATTGCTGGGCGATACTTTACCGAAAATTGCTGCTGAAAAAGCCGGAATTATCAAGAAAGATGTTCCGGTAGTGATTGGCGAATCATCTCCTGAAACCAGTTTTGTATTTGAACAGTTTGCCAAAAGAGCAAAAACAAGACTTACATTTGCCGATGAGGACTATCAGGCAGGATATTCAATGCAGACCCTCGATGGCAAACAAAGCCTGAACATCCGGAAAAACGGCGAATTGATATATCCCGACTTAAAACTGGATTTGCTGGGGATTTATCAGCGCTACAACGTGCCGACTGTTTTAAAAACTATCGATGTACTGAATGAAAAAGGCTGGAATTTGTCCGATGAAATCGTCAGGCGCGGGATAGTCAATACCATCCGGAATACCGGTTTAATGGGCCGCTGGCAGATTATCGGACACAACCCACTGGTCGTTTGTGATACCGGGCACAATCCGGCAGGAATCAGGATGGTGGTTGAACAAATCAATCAGATGGCATGGAAGGAGCTACACCTGGTAATTGGGATGGTAAACGATAAGGATCAGGATGAAGTTTTATCGCTGTTACCGGTAAATGCCCGTTATTATTTCACCAAAGCAGACATTCCCCGTGCAGCCGAACCTGAAGATTTGAAGGCCAAAGCTGAGCGATTTGGATTGAAAGGAGAATGTTATCCAATTGTTCGTCAGGCACTTTCTGCAGCACGTTCCAATGCAGGAGAAAACGATCTGGTGTTTGTAGGTGGAAGCACTTTTGTAGTAGCTGAAATATTGTGAGATTTTTCAATTATTTCATTGCACATTTCAAAAAGGAATCTATCTTTGCAACGCTTTAAAAAACAAAGCGCGTTCAACAAACAACAACATAAGGGCGATTAGCTCAGCTGGTTCAGAGCATCTGGTTTACACCCAGAGGGTCGGGGGTTCGAATCCCTCATCGCCCACATCAAATAAAACCGTAATTATCAATCAGATAGTTACGGTTTTTTTTTATTTTGACAATTGCACAACTTCTGCACCACATTGGTCAATTTTCTTCCTTCCCCAAAAACTGTGCTAACCAGTCCCTCAATACAACCTTGTTTAACAACACCCTTCTTTTTTGAAAAGTAATGATATCTTTCTTTACTTTTAACCCCATGATTCAGTCTTATCAATGTCCGGTATTTTTTTATATAGGCTTAGCTGAATGCCTTGACGAAGACGCGACTTCCTGTAACTAACTTGTAGGGGCGGTTATTATCATATGCTCCTTTTGTAACCATCCTTTATCCCTTGTGATATATTTCTTTCAGTTTTAAATAGTACCACATACATAAATGTGCGTCCTTTTTTAGAATAGATATCTGACACGTTTTAATTTCCTCAAGTAAAATTATTTGGTGATTAAAACTAACACAGTGTTCCACCATTAAAATACGATTATGATTGTTTCATCAGGAAACCGGGGGGATGCGATTCGTTCCGACTGTTATGTGGAAGTGTCGCTTCATGCAGCGACTGAACATTCAATTCGCATTGAAAGTAAGGTAAAGAGTCTATACGGAAAGTCGATCCGTGAATTGTGCCTGAAAGTACTTGACTTTTTTGAGCTCAAAAGCGCCCAGGTATTTATCGACGACAAGGGCGCATTGCCTTTCGTGATTGCCGCACGATTGGAAGCTGCGATCAAACAAATGATCAACACTGATAAGGAATTTCTGCTGCCTGTTGAAGGCAGTGAGTTTATAACCGGAAAGGAAATGAAACGCCGTTCACGTTTGTATTTGCCGGGAAATAATCCGAAGCTGATGTTGAATGCCGGAATCTACGGTTGCGATGGCATCATCCTCGATCTGGAAGACTCGGTGGCTCCTGACAAAAAATACGAAGCACGTTTCCTGGTTCGCAATGCCCTACGTTCGGTCAATTTCTACGGAAGCGAACGAATGGTTCGCATCAACCAGCTTCCGGCCGGACTCGATGATTTATCCTTTATTGTTCCGCATTCGGTTAATCTCATCATCATTCCAAAGTGCGAACATGCAGATCAGGTCAAAGCTGTTGACCGCCGAATTTCGGAATTGCTCGGAAAAGAAAATACCGACATCCACCTAATGCCGATTATTGAAAGTGCGATGGGAGTGATCAATGCCTACGAGATCGCTTCGGCATCGCCCAATGTGGTGGCCATCGCCATCGGATTGGAAGACTACACGGCTGATATCGGTGCACAACGCACCAACGAAGCCCGGGAGTCTTTTTATGCACGAGGCGCTGTGGTCAATGCCGCCCGCGCTGCCGGCATCCAACCCATCGATTCTGTATTTTCTGACATTGAAAATATGAATGCACTGGCAGAGAATGTAAAACAGTCGAAGGCACTTGGTTTTGCCGGAATGGGTTGCATCCATCCCAGGCAGGTGCCGGTAATCAATGAGTATTTCAATCCCGGTCAGGATGAAATTGAAAAGGCACAAAAAATAGTGAATGCTTTTGAAAAGGCCAAAGAACTGGGACTTGGAGTAGTTGCACTAGGTTCGAAAATGATTGATGCCCCCGTGGTAAAACGTGCACAGTCAACCATTAAACTTGCGATTGAAGCCGGATTGATCAACGAAAACTGGAGGGAAAGCGATGGAAACTAAAGGGACAAAAAATGCCGCGGGACGAATGGTCCCCACCGAAATAAACGGCAACCCGGCCATCCCTTATCAGGGAGTGGGTAAATATATTCCTGAAGGAAACCGGTATGCGCCGAAAACATCTTCTTCGGCAAATTACCCATTGGATGGCAACAAGCAAATAGCTTCATTGAAAGAAGCCTTGCAACTGGCCGGGCTGAAGGATGGCATGACCATCTCCACTCACCACCATTTCAGAGATGGCGACCTGGTGGCCAATATGGTTTTCGATATCGTAAAAGAATTAGGCGTAAAAAATATCCGCTGGTTCCCATCGGCATCGTTTCCCTGCCATACACATCTGCTTCAGTATCTGGAAGACGGAACTATCAGCCACATCGAGGGAAGCATGAACGGGCCGCTGGGAAAGTATTGCTCAGAAGGGAAGATGAAGAAAATGGCTGTGCTTCGTTCGCACGGTGGCCGTTATCAGGCGATTCAGGATGGGGAAGTGAAAATTGACATTGCCGTGATAGGCGCTGCTACAGCCGATCCGTTTGGAAATGCAAACGGCGTAAATGGTCATTCAGTCAGCGGTGGCCTTGGCTTTGCGCTGGCCGATTCACAATATGCCGAAAAAGTGATTGTGGTGACCGATAACCTGGTGCAGTTTCCCTGTTTCCCCTGGCAAATACAGGGAAACTATGTTGATTATACTGTGGTGGTCGATCAAGTAGGTATTCCTGAAAAAATTGTTTCAGGCACTACCGCGATTACCAAAAGCCCAGACCGACTTCTGATCGCCGAGCTGACCGCTAAATTCTGCGAACTGACCGGTATCATCCATGAAGGATTTTCGTTTCAGGCCGGAGCCGGCGGAACCGCTTTATCCATCGGGATTTATTTTGCCGAAATCATGCGGCGCAAGGGAATCAAAGCACGCTTTGCCCGTGGTGGCAGCAATAAATACCTGGTCGAAATGTTAGAGGAGGGCCTGATCGAATACATCCTCGACGGACAAACTTTTGACCTCGATGGAGTGCGTTCGCTGCGTGACAACCCGAAGCATGTTTCCTCAAGTCCGTTTACCAGTTATAACTATCACTGTAAAGGAAATTTCGCCGGAATGGTCGATGTGGTCATATTGGGCGCGACGGAAGTGGACGTGAATTTTAACGCAAACGTAGTAACACATTCCGATGGCTACCTGCTTCACGGCATTGGAGGCTGGCAGAACTGCCTGTTCTCCAAAACGGTAATCCTTCCCGTACCCTTGTTCCGCGACCGTTTTCCTGTAATTATGGATGAAGTGACCACCTTGTGCGGCCCTGGCGAACTGATTGATGTAATCGTCACCGAACGGGGCATCGCCATTAATCCGTTGCGGAAAGATTTAATTGAAAAAGTTCAGGGATCAGGCCTGCCCATAAAAACCATTCAGGAATTAAAAGATGAAGCTGAACGCATTTGTGGCAAACCTGAAAAACCAAAACTTGGCGAAAAAATAGTAGCTGCCATCAAATGGGTCGATGGAACCGTGATTGATGTGGTTAGGGAAGTGGAAAGCGAATAATTAAATAAAAAACTTACAACTATGATCAAACGAACAATTGTCGCCATGCCGGGAGACGGGATTGGCAAAGTGGTACTTGATGAAGCTATCCGGGTATTGGATGCTGCCGGATTTGAGGCAAACTATGTGCAAGGTGATATCGGCTGGGAATTCTGGTGCAAAGAAGGAAATCCGCTCCCTGATCGTACAATTAAATTGTTGGAAGAACATAAAATCGGACTTTTTGGCGCTATCACTTCGAAACCCAAAGACAAAACACTGGCTGAACTGGCGCCTGAACTCAGAGGAAAGGGATATGTTTATTACAGTCCAATCGTGGCCATGCGCCAGCATTTTAAACTGGATATTTGTTTGAGGCCCTGCAAAACATTCAAAGGCAATCCATTAAACTTTATCCGCCGGGGCCCAAATAACACCATCGAAGAGCCTTTGGTGGACACCATGATTTTTCGCCAGAATACCGAAGGTTTATATGGCGGGGTCGAGTGGACCAATCCTTCGGCTCAGGTTTATGACGCATTGATGACCCACCCGAAATTCAGGGACAATTTTGGATGGTGCCCAAAAGCGGAATTGGCCGTTTCAACCCGGATATTCACGGCAAAATACACGGCCCGTATTGTAAAAGCAGCCTTTGAGTATGCCAAAGAAAAAGGATACAAAGGTATTACCGTGTGCGAAAAACCAAATGTGATCCGCGAAACTTCGGGAATGATGCTGAAAATTGCCCAGGAAATGAGCAAAAACGAATATCCCGGCATTGAAGTTTGGGACACCAACATCGATGCACAAATGATGTGGCTGACTAAAAACCCGGAAGATTACAATGTAATTGTGGCTGGTAACATGTTTGGCGATATCATTTCGGACGGTTTTGCCGGACTGATCGGCGGACTCGGCTTTGCCTGCAGCGCCCAGTTTGGCGAAAATGGCGTGGCCGTGTTCGAGCCAACCCACGGTTCAGCTCCTAAATATGCCGGTTACGAAACTTCAATCGTCAACCCGATTGCGATGATCATGTCGGCTTGTATGATGCTCGATCACCTTAAAGAGGACGAAAAAGCGGCACGTATTCGCAAAGCTGTAACCATGGTTATTGCGGAAGGAAAGGTACGGACTTATGATATGATGAAATTGACGGGACGCCCTGACGTTATTCAAAAAGGAGCTGCTTCCACCCGGGAGATTACTGATGCAATTATTAATGCCTTATAATACAAGATAATATGTTACGAGATAAGATAAAACAGATTTGGCCTGAAATTGAATGGATCAAAGATGAAGGTCTCAGGGAAAAAGTGACCGACTGCTGGGAATATGCCGTCGGGCAATCTCCTCTGGAACCGGAAGACCTGCAAAAAATACCCTTTAGTCTTCTTATTGATAATTGCACCATCACTTTTATGACCCACAAAAGAACAGCAGTTCAACTTTCGGTGGAAATCGCAAAAATAATGCAAACCAATTTCGAAACTGACATTAACATGGATTACCTGATTGCCGGGGCTATCCTGATTGATGTTGGCAAATTGCTGGAATACGAAATATCGGAAGGAAAGCTTGGAACCAGCAGGGAAGGAAAGTTGCTGCGCCATCCGTTTAGCGGCGTTTCCATTGCCGACCGGTTTGGGATTCCGGCAGATGTTCAGCATATAATTGCCTATCACTCCAAAGAAGGAGACCTTGGCAAACGGACCATCGAATCAATCATTGTTCACCATGCCGACTTTGTCAGCTTTGAGCCTTTTCAGGATACAAAACGAATTACAGTTTAAAAGCCATGGCACAAAATTTAACCGAAAAAATTGTTCAGAAGTATGCGGTTGGTTTGGCTCCAAATCAACTGGTACGTTGCGGCGATACGGTTTCAATTCGACCGGCTTACGTGATGACACACGATAACACCGGGGCGGTTATCCCCAAATTTCTGTCTATCGGTGCAACCCGGCTTGCAATCCCCAGGCAGGTAGTCCACACTCTCGACCACAATATTCAGGACACCAGCGAAAAAAATTTGGAAAAGTACCGGAAGATCGAAGAATTCTCGAAATCATTGGGCGCCGATTTTTATCCTGCCGGGCGTGGTATTGGACATCAGATTATATGCGAGGAAGGTTATGCATGGCCTGGTAGCCTGGTGGTTGCCTCCGACAGCCATTCCAACATGTATGGTGGCCTTGGCGCTTTAGGGACGCCTATTGTCAGGACAGATGCAGCATCTATATGGGCAACAGGGAAAACTTGGTGGGAAATTCCACCGGTTGCAAGAGTGGAACTCTTCGGAAATTTAAAAAAGGGAGTCACTGGCAAAGATGTCATTATTGCCCTTTGTGGATATTTTAATCAGGATGAAGTGTTGAACCATGTCATTGAATTTGGTGGTTCAGGAATAAGTGCCTTGAATATAGGCCAGCGGCTAACCATAGCGAACATGACTACCGAATGGGGAGCATTGGGCGGAATTTTTCCGATTGATAAAATTACGGTGAACTGGCTGGAAAACAGGGAAGCATACGTTAGAAATCGTGGTCTGGCAGGAGTTGCATCAGACGCTGACGGAAACGGGGAACATCCACGCCTGAACCAGCGACGGATCGGTGAGTTAAAAAAAATAGCGGAGGAGTTAAAAACTGATGCCGGGGCTTTTTATGCCAAAAATTTATCCCTTGATTTGGGTACCATTGAACCGTACGTGTCTGGCCCAAATTCAGTGAAAGTAATGAATCCGGTTTCTGAAATAGAAAAACTGGCTGTGAAAGTTGATAAAGCTTACCTGGTTTCGTGCGTTAACAGCCGCCTGGATGACATTAGCGAGGCTGCCGAAGTCCTAAAAGGAAAGAAAATTTCTCCTGAAGTACAGTTTTATATTGCTGCTGCTTCAAGCGAAGTCCAACAGGAGAGTGAAAAACGTGGCGACTGGCAGGCGCTGCTGGATGCCGGAGCAATACCCCTGCCTCCAGGCTGTGGTCCTTGTATCGGTCTGGGAACTGGATTGCTTGAAGATGGGGAAGTCGGCATTTCTGCCACCAACCGTAATTTCAAAGGTAGGATGGGATCACCCACCGCCAAAGCTTATCTGGCATCTCCAGCCGTAGTAGCTTATTCAGCATTAACCGGCAAAATCAGCTTCGGATGGGATGGAAATTCTTCAAAGATTTCGGGACAAATAACCATTAACGAAGCCCTTGAAACTGTACCGGAACCAGTGGCAATTATTGATGGGTTTCCGGAAAAAATTGAGGGGGACTTAATTTTCTGCCCTCAAAACAATATGAATACCGATGGTATCTTCCCGGGCAAATATACCTACATCGATGACCTTAAACCTGAAGATCAGGCCAGGGTGGCAATGGAGAACTATGATCCGGAGTTTCAGAAAATAGTGAAGAAAGGCGATATTCTGGCTGGTGGGTTCAACTTCGGGACTGGCAGCTCACGCGAACAAGCAGCTACTGCTTTAAAATACCGGGGAATTCAACTGGTCATTGCCGGATCTGCCAGTCAAACTTACAAACGAAATGCACTGAACAATGGGTTTCTGGTATTGGAAGTCCCCAAATTGGTCAATGACCTGAATGAGCAATTCGATACGACACAATTGACCATACCAACCAATCATCGTGCAGTGATCGATTTTAAAAATTCTCAAATTTCGGTTGGAGATAAAACATATTTTATTTCTCCCGTAGGAACTGCAGCTCAGGAGTTGGTAGTTTTTGGCGGACTCGAAAGTTGGATAACACACAATCTGGAAAAATTATAAAAGCTTTATTATATGGACAAATCAATTTCAAGGCAAATCGCCGAATTTGCAGTTAATTTAAAATATGAAGACCTGCCCGAGGAGGTTATTTACGAAGTAAAAAGATACCTGTACGATTCGGTTGGTTGCGCGTTTGGAGGTTTTCATACCAAAGATGTGAATATCATCAAAGATATTTATTCTGAAATGGGTGGAAAAGCAGAAGCAACCCTAATCGGGTTTGGAGAAAAAATTCCGGCGGTTAATGCCACCCTTGTAAATTCGCTGGCTATCAGGGCGCTTGATTTTAACGATATCTACTGGAAGGAAGATCCTTCACATCCCTCAGACCTGATTCCGGCAGCCCTGGCAACTGCAGAAATAATGAATGCCTCCATGAAAGAAGTCATCACCGCGATTGTATTGGCTTACGAATTCGAACAGCGCTTATGCCTTTTTGCGATGCCTGGAGTCAGGGAACGCAAGTGGCATCATGCCACTTTAACTCAATTTGTTTCCCCTTTAGTAGCCGGGAAAATCTTAGGACTAACAGTGGACCAAATGGTAAATGCCATTGGGATCAGCGGCTCTCATAGCCATACGATTGGTTGTCCGACTGCTGGAAAGCTCACCATGCTTAAAAACACGGTAGATCCGATGGCTGTTCAGGCTGGAGTTTTTGCTGCAATGATGGCGCAAAGAGGTTTTACCGGAACAGAGAAAGTTTTTGAAGGCAAGGAAGGTTTCATGGACTGTTTCTTCGGCTGGAGTTTTCAACAGGAAAAAGTAGCCCCGGTAAAGATGGAAGGGAGAGAAGGTACTTCGGAATGGAGTTGGGATGTTGAAGCACTGATTGGAAAACTGGGCGAAAGCTTTAAAATTCTGGAATGCAGTATGAAGGCTTTCCCCACCGAAGCGCTTACCCATACTCATATTTCAGCAGTGCTAAAAGTGGTGACCGAACACAAAATTACCTGCGATCAGATTGAAGAAGTTCAGGTTACCACCATTGCCAAGGCCTGTGATATACTTTTTGACCCTGCCAAATACCGTCCGGAATCAAGAGAAACCGCTGATCATTCATTGCCTTACTGCATTGCCGTGGCTTTGGTTGACCACCAGGTGACCACCCGTTCATTTTCGGAAGAGAAGTTAAAAGACCCGAGAATCCATGAAGTTATTGATAGAATAAAGGGAGTTGCATCCTTGGAATTTGAAGCGATGTTTCCGGCAAAACAACCATCAAAGGTTGTTATACTTACAAAAGATGGTAGAACGTATGAGGCATACCTGGAAT
>JAUXUF010000091.1 GCA_030684645.1 Bacteroidota bacterium
ATCGGGCTGCTTCCTGTACTTTGAGTTGAATAATTCTTACTGCTGGTACAGCCAACTAGAAAAGTGGTTCCCAATCCACCAATAACATTTGCCCTAATAAAATTACGTCTGGAAAAAGCCCCACTTTTCATAAACAATTCATTTCTTTTAACTAAATAAGTTTGAAACTTTTCCCTTATTGCCAATAATACGATTGAGGGCAAGAAGATTAAGCATCAAGTGACGAGGGTGATGATAATGTTCAGCCCGAGTCTTATTGTATTCAACTAATTTCCGGTCACCACCAGACAACCAGAATTTAAATCCTGGCCGATCGAAATTTTTATGGACATATTCAAAAGTTTCATTAAAACATTGCTTTGCCCACAAATCACCAGTATGTTCAGCGATAAATAAGGTACCAATTAGTACTTCTTCCTGAAGCCAAAGTACCTTATCTACCTTCCATGTATTATTATCTACATGATCCAGCGACCGGAAGTAACCTCCATATACTGTATCTTTTGCTACTGTAACATGCCTTTTAAATACATCCACGGTACGGTCAAAGAGGGCCTTGTCTTTACGACGGGCTGCTTCAAACAACAACATCCATATGGTTTCAATACCATGTCCCGTATATGAAAATTGATTAAATTCATTATCCGGACGAGTTAAATCATGATTAAGCAGCTCATTTACCAGGTTATATTCAGGATTGAGATGAAAATTTAATATGGCATCCACACAACGGTCAGCTAGTTTTTCTACCTCGGGATCTGGTGCATTTTCCAGAAGCTGAGTTGCAGCTCTTAAAAAAACCATCCAATGTCCCAGCACCCGTGGGCCAGGAACTTCGGGAGCTTCCTTAGACAAATAGGCAACTTTGTATGTATAATCAGGACTATCATATCGGGCCAGACATGAAAATAAGATCTTTTTAGCAAGATCAAGGTATTGGATTTCACCAGATGCCTTTGCAAATTCGGCCAAACATTCTGCAACGAATAAGCTACTATAAATATCTCCCTCCA
>JAUXUF010000097.1 GCA_030684645.1 Bacteroidota bacterium
AGAGTATGTTCGAATTGTTGGGCAGCAAAATAATCGCCTTTCTGCACACGTCGAAAAATTGCTTCAAATGGCAAGCATCGAAAAAACAAAGTTGCAGTTAAACCTGGAGCAAGTCGAGTTGAATCGTTTTATTGCTGAATCAGTTCAGGAGTTCAAAAATAGTCAGAATGGCAGGATTTATAACGTGAGAATCGAATCTGACCTTGAAAATGCGTTTATCAGCGCCGACAAACTTCATTTTTCGAACCTGATTTTTAATATTCTCGACAATGCAATCAAGTATTGTTCTGTCGATCCGGATATCATTATCAAAGTAGAAGAGACTAAAAATCACTATCTTATCTCCTTCGACGACAATGGAATCGGGATACCAAAAGATTTCAGGAAAAAGATTTTTAACCGGTTTTACCGTGTGCCTACCGGAAATGTTCATGATGTGAAAGGTTTCGGACTGGGATTGGATTATGTACAAAAAATTATCCAAAGGCACGGTTGGCGAATAAATGTGATCGAAAATTCGCGGAAAGGAAGTACTTTTATTGTTGAAACTAAGAAATCAATAAAATGATCTATCAAGGCGAAAAAATTCTGCTGGTCGAAGACGATCAAACCCTGAACTTTATCATCAAAGATAACCTGGAACAAAACGGTTACGTGGTTACAGCGACTGAAGATGGTGAAGCGGCCGTAAAGGCTTTTAAATCAGGAAAATTTAGCTTGTGTTTGCTTGATGTCATGCTTCCGAAGAAAGATGGTTTTACGGTTGCGAAAGAAATCAGGGAAATTGACGATCATGTACCAATAATTTTCCTGACAGCCCGTTCGATGACCGAGGACCGAATCACCGGACTGACCATTGGCGGCGATGATTACATGACCAAACCGTTCAGCATGGAAGAACTGCTTCTCAAAATAAGGATTTTTCTGAAACGGAGCCTGAACCCAATGGATACCGCTGGCGACAAAAACTATTACAAAGTCGGGCATTTCAATTTTTATTTCGACAGTTTGATTCTCGATGTCAACGGTGATCGAAAAACGCTGACCTATAAGGAAGCTGAGTTGTTGCGCTATTTCTGCGATAATCCGAATAAGGTTTTAAGTCGTTCAGATATTTTGAAACAAGTTTGGGGCTCTGATGATTATTATCTCGGTCGAAGCCTTGACGTTTTTATTTCCAGGTTGCGGAAATATCTGAGCAGCGATGAAAATGTTAAAATACTCAACCTCCACGGAATTGGCTTCAGGTTTAATGCCAATATTGTAAAAAGCTAGTTGTAGAAGCCTCATCCCCAACCCTTCTCCCTGACAGAATGGAGTTAGGCAGTATGAGTTCTAAACAGTTTGATCTTTGAAGAGTGAATTAACCTGATATGAATAATCTAAAATTCCCCTCTTTTGGAGGGGTGGGAGAGGCCAATTATGACAGTCATCCAGATTATTATACTGGCAATCATTGGATTGATGGCCGGTATTTTTAGTGGTACTTTTGGTGTTGGCGGTGCCATCATTGTAATTCCGGAAAAACTACTATCCAACGATAGAACTTTTTCGGAAAATGTATGGTGATATTATAGTGCTCTGCAACTTAATTTGATCCAATCACAGCATTTCTACAAATATTCCGCAGCTCGGTTACTTGCACTTACTGCCCTTTCCATTAAAGGTTTTCAGAAGCTTTAAACAACTATTTTGATTTATTGATGCTTGTCGATACAAAAGGCTAAAGTCCATTATAAAAGGAAACTATTCTGAACAGATCTTCAATATCATTCGTACTTAGCTTGTTTAAACTGATAAACTCGCTGAATGACTCTTTCTGATTACCCAAAACAGAAAGTAATTCTTTTCTATTCCTGATTTTTACCGCATTTTCATCTTTAAGCTTTAAATAGTAGGTGTCTTTTGTAGGAATAAATCTAGCAGGTTTTGCATCCTGATATAGTTTTGCAGGTTCCGCATCTTGTATTCTCATATTTTTTTTTATCAGTAATTGGCATTTTCCATCTGCTTTCAAAATAAAGTAGGAAGCATCTTTGGAGTTTTCATCACCCAAAGTTTTTAAATATATCGAATAAACAAATTTTAAACTATCGATTTCTATTACCTTAACAATTTCAGGGTGAAAAATTGCGAAAATTTCACTTTTTTCTTTGATCTGCATTTCGTTGGCATAAACGTCGTAACGAAGGTTAGCATCGGATTTTTCACCACTAATTAAAGTTATTTGCCCTTTAACGAATTCACTATTAAGAAAGGGACTCCCATTAATAGTCGAATATGTAGCAGTTTCAGTTCCATTTATTCCTTTATTTAATCGCAATTTATCAAGTAATATTTCAGAGTTTGTAACGGTCACCTGTGAATGAACTGAAAGAGTACCAATAATAAATATAAAGATGAAGGAAATAAATAAAATAGTCGTTTTCATGGTATTTATTTTATTGGTTTAGAAAAAAAAAGGCCACCCGAAGGTAGCCTTTTTTATATGATATGAATAGAAAATTATGGAACTGGTGTCCAAACCTCTCTCATAACTCTGTTTCCAGAACCTCCAACATAGAAATAACTTAAATGGAATGCACCAGTTGCAGGGTCAAAATAGTTATCTTCTCCTGGTGTATTTATCATTTCAATGTTATCCCATTTGGCACAGGTAACTTTATTGTTAGCTGGATCAACGGTTAATCTTACAAAGTAGCCGGCAGATCCCAAATCACCCGCATTTCCCCAACATGAATTTGCGTTTATAGGAGTAAGGAATTTCTTTTCGTTAACTGCACGTGTACCTGCAGTTGGGTGTTGAAAAGTTCCAACACACTGATAATAACCCGCATATTTATTGGCTACTGTGATGGTTGATTTTAGACTAACATCAACTTTACGGCCATCTTCCATGACGGATACATATCGAAGAGTCCACGCATCACCAATTTTCAATACAGTTTCATCGGCTGGCATGCTTAACCCAGCACTTAGTTTTGCATAACTATAAGTGACTTTAATCGCTTTGTCTTCAGTAGCATTAGCTGATCCAACCTGAATAGTCTGATCCATAACCTCTGCTTTTCCAGTATATTTTCTATAAACTTCAACTGAAACAATCCCCGGTCCTTTTGGGATATTAAGAGTAACGTCGAAATTTTTTGTACCGCCAAGTTTGTAAGGGAAAGATTTCGTAGGAGTTAATATTCCCCCAGTTTTTACATCAGCAGTCATCAAGTCAGTATATTCCTTTGTACAAGAAGTAAATACCAACAGTGTCAAGAATAGACCTAAACCTGAATATATTAATTTTTTCATGTTTTAATCGTTTAAATAATTAATAATTATTTTTTGTATCCCACCAAACCCTGGTGTTAAGGTCATCAGCACCTTGATGGGTAATTGCAGCGGCCAGATTCGTTGGATTCCTGCCAGATTCATCAGATGGGTAGTAGGCCCTAACTGGAATCTTTCCACCATTCGCTCCTGCAATTGCAGGAACTAATACTGGGAATCCGGTTCTTCTCCATTCAAATGATGACTGTAATCCCTGATCGAACATGGCCAACCACTTTTCAGTTGCAATTTGTTTCAATGCATTTGCCTGATCCCATGCACCATAATTAGCCATATAATCAGCAATAAAATCGTCAATTGTCCAAGCTGGATCAATTCCAAGAGCAGAGATAGCTTTGTTCTCTTTAATAATGGCATCAGCATATTGTTTGTATGAACCAGCAACACCTTCGGTATAATAATCCTGAGCAGTTTTTGCTGATCCGGTAATAAATCCTCGTTGAACTGATTCGGCAAGTATAAATTGCAATTCAGCATAGCTCATAAGCACTCCAGGAGCAGTTGCAGCAGAGAAATAGCTACCAATTTTTGAAGTTTTAGTAAGACCATTTCCTTTATAATTAGCAGCATCGGTTGAAGTCATACCATTTGGTAATCCTTCCCACCAGCCACCAGCCGAAGGTCTGTTTGCATAAATAGCTATACGATAATCCATGTTTGGATTATTGGTCCACATAACATCAATGATAGTTTTGCTTACCCTGTGGTCATCACGTGATTTGCGGTTTTCATTGATCGGATTATTGTTTGGTGCTGAGCCCAGATAAATTAATGCTGCATTGTCGGCACTACTTGTAAAAACAGGATATTTAGCAGGATCTTTCACAATTGCAGTTATTGCAGCCGTTGGATTAACGCGGTCTGAACGACGTAACAATAATCTTAATGACAAAGAGTTTGCGAATTTTCTCCATTGTGTCAGATTATTGCCATACAGAATATCACCTTCAATACTAGCAGTACTTGTGCTTAACAAGGTATTTGCTTCTGCTAGATTTGCAAGCAGAGCAACATAAATAGCCTCCTGAGTATCATACACAGGTGACAGGATAGGAGTTGTTGCATCACTACCCATAAAAGCTTCAGAATAGGGCACATCACCAAATTCATCGGTTAGAACAGAAACAATATAACTTTTAAGGATTAATGCCACTGCTTTATAAGAGTCATTATTTTTGGTTACCCCAATGTTATAAAGAGTCTGAGCATCATAACCGGAAGAAGCATAAAAACTTGTCCAGGTATTGTTAATAACGCCCATACGTGGAATATATCTGTCTTCGTCTGGATATTGAACTTTAGCCATGTGCTGTACCCAGCAAGAACCCATTTCGTGTCCTAGAAAAATCTCATGAACGCGATCAGTCATCGATTCGATAACATTAGTAAGCAACATGTTAGGGGCAGCCTGGTTGATTCCAGGGCTGTTCGGATTTGTATTTATCGCCTGAAAATCTTTCGTACAGCCAGAGGTGAAGATTATAAGCACCATAAAAGCAGCTGCAAAATAGTATATAATTTTTCTTTTCATAATCATTAATTTTAAATATTAATTAAAATTTGCAACCAATGCTGAATCCAATACTTCTGGCAGAAGGCAATTGTCCATATTCCAATCCCTGAACGTTTCCACTACTGAATGCAGTTTCCGGGTCAACGTGAGGAACCTTTGTACTTAGAATAGCTAAGTTCCTTCCAACTACTGAAATATTTAAGTCTTTGATACCAAGTTTTACAGAATTCTTAAAGGTGTATCCAGCTTTAATTTCGCGAAGTTTAATATAAGAAGCATCAAATACGCTTGAATAAGCAATTGAATTTACATAAGCTGCTTTGTTGAAAGATTCAGCATCGGCAACAACGGTATTTGGCACATAACCACCAGCACCATCAGACATTACACCAACACCAACAATACCACCTTCGCGGCCAATTAATGTTTCGCTTAATGCACCTGCATAACGGCCCCAGGTTGTAGTCATTGAATACAAATCACCACCTTGTTTGGTGTCGATCAGGAAGCTAGCATTGAACCTCTTGTAAGTAAACTCGTTCAACATACCACCAATCCAGTTTGGAGTGGCATTGCCAAGAGTTTTTAAGCTACCTTGAGAAGGCAAGCCGTTTGAATAAATGATATTATTCGCATCATCCCTTTTGTAATCATAACCCCATAATACGCCATAGGCTCCTCCGGGCACTGCAAGAACCTGCAAACTCCAATAACCACCTAAAACGAATTGTTCGATACCTTCAGCAAGTGTTACAACTTTATTTTGGTTTTTTGCAAAGTTAAAGGTAACATCCCATTTGAAATCTTTTGTTTTAACAGGGGTAATAGCTAGTAATAATTCAATACCCTTATTATCAATCCGACCAGCATTAACTGTTTTTGAAGTATATCCTGAAGCAGCTGAAATAGGAATATTAACAATCTGGTTCACAGATTTTTGATTGTAATAAGTTATATCAAGTCTAACTCTGTCCAAGAAAAACCTCATGTCAGCTCCAACTTCAATAGATTCATTCTTTTGAGGTTTCAGACCTGCATTTGGTAAGATATTTGGAACAGCGAGGTTTAATAATTTAGTGCCTGCATTCCAACCGTCACCAAAAGAAACTGTAGGTTCCAGTGAATATGGATCAGTGTCTCCACCCACCTGGGCCCAACTGGCACGAACTTTTGCAAATGAAAGTACATTTGAATCAATACCTAACAAGTCAGTTATTACTCCACTGGCTGAAATTGCAGGATATAAATAAGAATTATTGTCTTTTGGTAAAGTACTTGACCAGTCATTTCTGACAGAATAATCCAGGAAGAGGGCATTTTTATAACCGATCTGTCCAAATCCATATAAACTATTCATTCTTTTTAAAGAGTGATAATTCGAGGTAACTGGTGTTACTGCAGAGTTGGCAACGTTATAAACGCCCGGTACAGCTAATTCAGGAGCAGAGCCTGATGTAGCCTGATAATACCTGTCCATTCTGTTTCCTCCGAAGTTGAAGTTGAAATTAATATCTGTAGTCAGATTTTTTTCAAATGAAACAAGGAAATCAGTATTTATTTCTTTAAATGTGCTTGTAGTTTCACCATAGTATCCTTTTGGAAAATCCATGTCGCCAACAAAACGTTTAGATGAAGTATAGTTTGAGTAGATATCGCCCCCTGTCCTAACATAGGCACTCAGGTAACTGGCAAACTGGTATTTCACCATCGCATTCCCAATAAACCTGTCGCGTTGCGAAGCAGATAGGTTTTCTTTAAGTGTCATGTATGGATTGTTGTGATAATTGTGGTTCCAGTTATAAATTGAGCCATCAGCATTGTATTGTTTATCACGAAGGAGGGTGTAATCAACTTGTCTTCCTGTCCAGGTCAACTGTTGCATAATGTTATTTGCAGCATAGCCATAGCCAGGCTGATTGTCACTTCCGGCGCTAACGTAGCTTCCTGAAGAAGAGAAGGTAAGTTTGTCGGTTGGGCTTGATGACACACTATAAGAAAGAGTTTTCTTCCCGTAATCCGTATTTGGAATCATACCTTTTTGGGTAAGGTCTGTAAAAGAAAGTCTGAAATTTGATCTTTCAGTTCCTGACGATAACGATACGTTAGTTGAAACTGTTGAGCCCAATTCAAAAAGGTCTCTAACATTATTCGGATGGGAAACCCATGGAGCTGGTTGAGCTACTCCGTTTGCATCTACTGATGAAAATTGAGGTATCATTAATCCTGCGTCCAGTTTTGGGCCCCAGCTTTCGTCAACACCATCATTAATACCACCACCGGCACCATCAACATATGCAAAAGCGCCACCGTTACCCTGTCCGTATCCGTTTTGGAAATCAGGCAATCTAAGCGGGGTTTCAAATGTGGTTGAATTATTAACGCTTACAGTTAGTTTTTCGCCTTTTTTGGCTTTTTTGGTAGTTACAACAATTACGCCAGCAGAGGCTCTTGAGCCGTAAAGTGCTGAGGCATTCGCTCCTTTAAGAACGGTTATGGTTTCAATATCATCGGGGTTAATATCTGCAGCCCCGTTTCCTCTGTTTGTTCCATCATTACCACTTGAACCGAAGTTGGCGTTGTCAATTGGAATACCATCGACAACAAATAATGGCTGGTTGTTTCCGCTAAGTGAAGAAACCCCCCTGATAACGATTCTGGCAGAAGCGCCAACAGCACCTGAAGTACTTGTAATTTGAGCTCCTGAAACACGACCTTGAAGGGAGTTGATCACATTGGTCTCTTTTGCCTTTGCGATTTCATCACCTTTAACATCCTGTACCGAATAGCCAAGCGATTTCCTCTCCTTGGAGATGCCCAAGGCAGTTACAATAACTTCATCAACTGAAATGTTCCCAGAAGCAAGTTTCACATCAATTGTTGTTTGATTGCCGATAGCAACCTCCTGCGTAGCCATACCCACGAATGTAAACACCAGGGTTTTGGCATCTTGTGGAACTTTTAAACGAAACATACCATCCATGTCGGTGATAGTTCCTAAGGTTGTTCCTTTTACAGAAACAGAAACTCCAGGTATCGCACCACCGTCATCGGCGGAGCTTACTCTCCCTGTGATCTCTTTGGTTTGCGCCCAAAGGACGTTCAAACCAATTGCAAAAAATGCAAGTAATAACACGATTTTTTTCATAGAGAATTATTTTAAATTAAACAGCATCAATTATTTATGAAAATATAGATAGTAAATCCTGATTGAAAAATTCTTTTGCTTATGTTTTTTATAATGAAGATTTGATTCCCCCAAATCAAATCTGCCGGAATTTTTGATCAGGATATTATAGAGCCCCTTTTGTCATTAATGATGTTTCAGAAATGGATCATTTTTTTTAATTGCAAGACAAATTTAAAAAAATGTGAACAGCAAGGCCGAAAACACACAAAAAAAAGTAACATTTTTTAACAATATTTCAAAAATGCAGTTTCTCCAGGGAGCGATACTATTCCTGTTTTTAGAACCAAATATTTGAATAGTAGGTTATTAAATTGTTAATATTGATTTTTTGTCGTATTATTTAGAATAATTACAAATTACAAAATTAAAGTTAGACTTCGGATTTCATCAATAAAATAAGTCAGGCAACGGTATTTTATCTCCAGACAACCGAAATTTGAGGCCATTCTCATGGAATTAACACGATCAGGTATCTGGTGCAGCCCGTGGTTCATGAACATGATCTGATCCATTCTGAATTCCATCGCACCTTCAATATCTGTTTCCCATGAATCTCCAATCATCACGCTCCTTTTTTTTAACGCATTGGCCGACTTTAAGGCATGTTCGAAAATCTGGCGATGTGGTTTGTTTGTCTGAATGTCTTCAGAAATGAAAACATGGGTAAAAAACCCGGCTAACCCACAATTGGCAAGTTTTGCACGCTGTACTTCCCTAAACCCGTTTGTGATGATGTACATGTGGTATCCCCTCGCTTTGAGCGTTTGAAGTGTTTCTATCGTACCTGGGAATAATCCGGTCTGGAGAGCCATGTTTTCAAGGTACTGACGATTTAGATCCTGCCAGTCCTGATCGGATATTCCGAATTCCTGCATGGATCTGGAAAATCGTTCAACGATCAGTATTTGTTTGGTGATTTTTTTGGAATGATAGTCGATCCAAAGCGATTGGTTGATTTGTTCGTAAACTTCGAAAAATTCATCGAATGAGGTAAGCTTAGAAATAATCTCCTTCTGTTCGAGGGTTTGTTTCATGGCCAAACGCGAGTTGGCCGTAAAATCCCAGAGCGTATTGTCCAGATCGAAAAAAAGGTGATCGTATTTTCTCATTCTTCGATATTTTCAACTTTGAACCCTTCCAGAACGATCACAATCTCACCCTTAATGGTTTTCGATCCAAAATATTCAATCAGTTCTGCCAGAGTGCCTCTCCGGTTTTCTTCATAGAACTTGGATAATTCGCGAGAAACCGATGCTTTTCGATTCGGACCCAGGAATTCAGCAAATTGTTCAAGACTTTTAATCAACCGGTAGGGAGATTCATAGAAGATCATGGTTCGGGGCTCCGTGGCCAAATCCTTGATTTTCTTTTGCCTGCCTTTTTTCTGTGGAAGAAATCCTTCGAAGGTAAAACGATCGGTCGGAAATCCTGAATTGACCAAAGCCGGTATCAATGCCGTTGCCCCGGGCAGGCATTCCACTTCAATCTCCTTTTCCAAACAGGTTTTGACCAGTAGATATCCCGGATCGCTGATCCCCGGTGTGCCGGCATCCGAAATGAGGGCGACATTTTTGCCACTTTCAATTTGTGCGGCAATGAGCTCAACGGTTTTGTGCTCGTTGAATTTATGATGCGATACCAGTTTGTTTTTAATCTCAAAATGATGGAGCAGATTGGAAGAGGTGCGTGTGTCTTCTGCCAGAATCAAATCCACTTCCTTTAAAATGCGGATTCCGCGCAGGGTCATGTCCTCGAGGTTCCCTATCGGGGTTGGAACTAAAAATAATTTACCCATTTTCAGGAGGATTATTTGCTGAACCGGCGTTTCAAAAGTTCTACGAATTTCAGACTAGTATCGTTCTTTTGAAGTGACAGATTTGCTTTCAGGTATTCGACCGCTTGTTGGATGGTTTCAAGTTTATCCAGATTCTCGATAACCGTATTATATTTATCCGTGTTGTTATCAAATATTTCGCGAATG
The DNA here is from genome assembly GCA_030684645.1 of Bacteroidota bacterium. Taxonomy (GTDB): domain Bacteria; phylum Bacteroidota; class Bacteroidia; order Bacteroidales; family Prolixibacteraceae; genus Aquipluma. The sequence goes on from JAUXUF010000097.1 coordinate 10,024, forward strand.
AAAAGGAAGCGGTCGTTTAGTCCAATTGCTGCACGTAGATTGGAAATAGGTCCATTGGTTAATATGGTTTCTGCGGGTTTTTTTTCACCAATCACATCATTTAATGAACGCTCTTTCTGAAAAGTTTCTCCAACAACCAATTTTTCCTGAACCGGATTTTCAGGTTTCGGAATTTCGTGCATAACCGTGCGATCGGAATAATCTGAACGTGGAGAAAACTGAATGGTTTCAATATCACCATCATCGAGATCATTGATATGGATTTCACGAACTTCGGGTTGAGGGTTCGTTTTTAGTTCTGTGTCCTGACTGTTTGGTGTGGGTTGAATATCATCTTTATCATCATCACTCTCAATCTCCTCATCCTCGACTGTATCTTCTTCGTCTTCTCCGGTCATTACGCCTTCTTCCATTTCTTCTTCTTCAGGGTTTTCTTCCTCAATCTTATTTTGAGACTCATCTTCTATATTTTCCTCATCTTCGATGATATCTTCATCCTCAGAGATACCATCATCCTCATCATCTGACTCATCGTCTTCAGTTTCGTCAATCGTTACTTCGTCATCTTCCGGTTCATCTTGTCCTTCATCGTCTTCAGAAATTTCCCGTTCCTCAAAATTCATTATTTCAAATTCAGGATCTGAAATAATAATGTCTGAAGCTTCGTCTTCATCGTCGTTTATTCGGTCTTCATCGTTTTCTTCCTGAACGTTTTCTTCCTGATCAGATGAATCACGTAACAATTCAATTTCCTGATATAAAAGCCGGGCTTTATTCAGTGCAAGATCGAGAACTAATGCAGCATCGTTTTGATTTACTGCAACTTCTTCAACTAAAATTTTTATTTCTTCCAGATCTTTCACGATGATCTGGACCAATTTGCGTTTGTTCATATTTTTAATTCTGATTTATTCGGTAAAACAAGCGATGTATAATTCGTAAAGATTTAAATTTATCTTTGTTTTCAATACCGGAACACATTTTTCAGGAACAAGTTGCTCTTGAACAGATGCCGGAAATGAAGCATCGTAAAAGTACAAAAATCTTTAGCATATCATCCACATGTTTATTGAAAGGGGAATCGACCGACAAAAAAGGACCGGCAGCATTGAAGTTATTGCAGGTTCAATGTTCTCAGGAAAAACCGAGGAATTAATCCGGCGTTTGAAACGGGCGAAGATCGCCAGGCTGAAAGTCGAAATCTTCAAACCGGCCATCGATACCCGCTACTCAGTGGCTGAAGTGGTTTCGCATGACGAGAATTCTATCCTGAGCACACCGGTTGAAAGTTCCGGAAACATTATGCTTTTATCGGGCGATGTGAACGTAATAGGGATTGACGAGGCACAGTTTTTTGACAATGGCTTAATTGATGTGAGCATCACGCTGGCCAATATGGGAATCCGCGTGATTATCGCCGGCCTGGATATGGATTTTAAAGGAAAACCTTTTGGCCCGATCCCCGGACTGATGGCAGTGGCCGATCATATTACCAAAGTTCATGCAATTTGCATCCGTTGCGGCGATGTCGCCCAGTTTTCGCACCGATTGTCGAAAGCCGAAAAACTGGTATTGCTGGGCGAAAAAGATGAATACGAACCCTTGTGCCGTTCCTGTTTTACCAAAGCTACACAATAATGCCAATCCTTTCAGTTTATCAGGTTTCAAACATTTTACAGGGAGAAATCCGTTCACAGGGTACTGCTCCGGAAAGAATGATTTCGTCCCTGTCGATTGATAGCCGGACCATTTTTGATCCGGAGTCGAGCCTGTTTTTTGCACTGAAAAGTGAACGAAACGACGGGCACCGGTATATTGCAGATCTGGTTCATCTCGGAGTTCGTGCCTTTATCGTTTCTGATGTTGAGAATGAATTCCTGAACGATGATCGTTGTAGTTTCATCGTAGTGCCAGATACCTTGAAAGCATTGCAAAGTCTGGCGGTCTGGCACCGGTCGCAATTTGAGATTCCGGTTGTCGGTATTACCGGCAGCAACGGGAAGACCATTGTAAAAGAATGGTTGTTCGATGTGCTGCGAAACCGGGCTGTTATCCGCAGCCCGAAAAGTTATAATTCTCAGGTTGGCGTTCCTTTGTCAGTTTGGAATTTGAGTCCGGAATACGAGCTGGCTATTTTTGAAGCCGGAATCTCGAAACCGGGCGAAATGCACCAGTTGTTTGAGATTATCCGGCCAACAGTTGGTATTCTGACCAACATTGGCGAAGCTCATCAGGAAAATTTCAGATCGAAACAGGAAAAACTTACTGAAAAGTTGAAACTTTTCGGGTCGTGTTCTTCGCTGATTTATTGCAAAGATCAGCTTTTGGTCAACGCTGAAATTAGAAAGGACGGAATCAATCCAGATGTAAAGCTTTTTGCATGGTCATTTATTGATCATACGGCTGACCTTTATTTCAGCAAGGACGAAGTGAAAGGCGGTGTTGAAATTAGCACCGTGTTTGAAGGGAAAACCTATCGGATTGGTTTGCCGTTTCAGGATGATGCCAGTCTGGAAAATGCCGGTCATTGCCTTGCCTTTGTCTTGTCGCAGCATTATGCCGAACCTTCAGTATTGGAATTATTCCGGAGTTTGCAGCCGGTTGCCATGCGTTTGGAAATGAAAGAAGGCATAAACAATTGTCTCCTGATTAACGATTATTACAACTCCGATATTAACTCACTGCAAATTGCCCTTGGCTTTTTAAACAATCATGCACAGCATCCCTATTTGCGAAAAACGGTGATCCTCTCTGATATTCAACAGGCAGGAATCTTCGACGAACAATTGTACCAGGAAGTTGCCCGCTTGCTTCAACTGCATAAAACCAGTCGCCTGATTGGTATTGGCCCTCGGATCAGGAAATATTCCGGACTGTTTGAAAAGCCGGCAGAGTTTTATGAATCGACCGGCCAATTTCTGGAATCGGTTCAGCCTGAACAATTCAGGCAGGAATGTTTGCTCCTGAAAGGGGCGCGCGATTTTCATTTCGAGCGTATTTCCTCTGTTCTGCAAAAAAAATACCATCAAACGGTTTTGGAGATCGATTTGAATGCCATGATCGGCAATCTGAATTTTTTCCGTTCTGCCATTCGTCCCGAAACGCACCTGATGGTTATGGTGAAAGCTTTTTCGTATGGAAGCGGAATGGCAGAAATTGCCCGCATCCTTCAGTTTCATAAAGTGGATTACCTGGCAGTTGCTGTGGCCGACGAGGGGATTGAACTCCGGCAGGCCGGCATCGATTTACCCATTTTAGTAATGAATCCGGAGGAGCATAGCTTTGAAAACATCATTGAGTTCAGGCTCGAACCCAATATTTATTCCGAAGAGATTTTCGATTCGTTCCGGAAAGAGCTTCAGCAACATGCTGTGGTCCGGTATCCGATTCATCTGAAACTGGATACCGGCATGCACCGCCTGGGTTTTGATTCGGCTGAAAAAGTCGAATTGCTGGCTTCGAAGCTGGTCATGCAGGAACAAATGGTCGTTCGCTCTGTTTTCTCCCACCTGGCCGGAGCTGACGAACCGATGCACGATGAATTTACGCGGGACCAGGTTCAGCAATTCCGGAATCTCTCCTCCCTGATTTGCGAAAAATTACCTTATAAAGTCTTCCGGCATGTCCTGAATTCAGCGGGCATTGAACGATTTCCTGAATTTCAGTTTGAAATGGTACGGCTGGGAATTGGCTTGTATGGGATAAGCGCCTGCGGAAACGGTCAAATCCGGAGCATCAGCCGCCTGAAAACCTGTGTGTCGCAGATTCAACGTATCAGCGCCGGACAAACGGTTGGTTACGGACGAAAAGGAAAAGTGGCTCATGCTGCAGAAATTGCCGTGCTGCCCATTGGCTATGCCGATGGTTACGATCGCCGGTTAAGCAACGGGGTAGGAAAGGTATTTGTTAAAGGGCAGATTGTGCCAATTATCGGGAACATTTGCATGGATATGTGCATGATTGACGTTACCGGCTTGCAGGTTGCTGTTGGCGATGAAGCTGAACTGATGGGAGAGCACATTCTGGTAAGCGCTATTGCTGAAACCATTGGAACCATTCCTTACGAAATACTAACCGGAATTTCGCAGCGGGTCAAAAGGATTTACCTTCAGGAATAAAACGGAAAATGGCCGTGATCCGCCGGTAATCATTAGTTGCTGTGAATTAAATTCAGCAAGATTTTCATTCGATTTTAGGTGAATCCGGGAAAAATAACATTTACCATTTATTAGTCGGACATTACCCATCAAAGAACTAAAAATACTTACCAACTGAGAGGGGAATTATATGTGTTTTTCACCGGAAGCAAGTTTTGCAGGAGGAATTATCATTTCTGCTATTGGTGTTGCTGTAGTAAAGAAAGTTCATAATCCTACGCAGTTGGTATTTGCCAGTATTCCTTTATTTTTTGGAGTACAGCAATTTACCGAAGGCTTTTTGTGGTTATCGCTGCCTAATCCGGAATATGAAATTATTCAGAAAATCAGCACCTACCTGTTTCTAATCATGGCAGATGTGCTTTGGCCCATGATGATCCCACTTTCGGTTCTATTAATGGAAGAAAATGTTAAAAAGAAAAAAAATCTTCGGATTTTACTATTTATGGGCGCATCACTTTCCTTGTACTACGTAATTTGTTTGTTGGCCTTTAATGTCAGTCCGCAAATTATGGGTTATCACATTCAGTATAACAATGATTTTCCTAAAACACTGGGCCTGATTGCATTTTCAGTTTACTTGATTGTTACGATCGCTCCGCTCTTTATTTCGAGTATTGAAAGGACCCATTTGCTGGGAGTTTTAATGTTTTTGTCCTGTGCGGTAACGGTAGTGTTTTTTACTCAATATCTTACCTCGGTCTGGTGCTTTTTTGCAGCATTTATGAGTGGGGTTATTTACTGGATACTGAGCGATGCAAAAAGAAAATTCAGTCTTGAAAATTTAATCTTGTTGAAAGACTAGTTCTCTTCAGCAAACTCATATATACCGGATGCAGAAAAAATAAAGGCTGCCTGGAAGAATAATCTTCGGGGCAGCCTTTAACATTCAGTCCAAAAAATTTAATTCATGGAATGTCCCTGATGCATTTTCATGTTCTGTCTCATTCCTTTTTGTCCTTTACCCTGTTTCATTTTTTCTTTAAACAGATCAAACTTCAACCGTTGCTCATCGGTTAGCTGGGCACGCATTTCAAGGTGATGTTTTACCTGAATTTTAGCCATTTCGATGCGCAATGCTCCTATTTTTTCGATGTTTTTGTTGATGGCAGCTAAATCTGGTTTTTCCGCAGTAGTCAGGGTTTTCTGATGGGCTTCTGCTTCACCAAGCTCATTGCGGATCGGCTGCAATTGCTTTTGCATGGCGAGCATGCTTTGCTTAAAAGCCTCTTTTTGCACGTCAGTCAGGTTCAGTCCATTCATAGGACCTCTTTGACCTTCATCCAATAATACCCGATCTTGTCCGCGAAAAGATTTCTTGCCACCCAAATCAATTGGTTGGGCAACTAAAACAGCTGATAAACTCATCAACACTATAAACATTAAAACTTTTGTTTTCATAACCTTTAATTTTTTAAATCCGTTTTCTGAAACTTGATTAAAATTTCTCTTTGGATTGTTCTCATTTAAAAAGGTTTAATGGGCTGAATGAATTATAAGATGTCTTTGACAGTTTTTCTAACTTTCCGGATTAACTCATTCACCGATCTTTTTCATGGCCTCCCTGATTTCCTTCAGGAAACCGGCTACTTTAACCTTGGGGTCACCTTCGCCTAATGTTTCCAGTGGAATATAGCCGCGATAACCTGATTTTTGGATAATTTTCATAAGTCGGGAAAGGTCAGTTTTTTGCTCTATCCCGTTAACATACAGGGTTTCCTTAAGTTGCCAGTTCACCGCATAGGGTATCGACTGTTCTATTTCAAGATATGGATCGCCAGTTCGGTAACTGCCAATATCCAGGATTAAGCCAAACCAGTTGGAGTTGACGCGCTTGATAATTTCAATAGCCTGATCGGCAGTTTTAATAAAATCGTTGTGGTTCTGAATGGCAACCACCACACCGTGCGCCTTACCGAACTCCACACATTCGTGTAAGTCTTTCACCAGATAATCCAGAACTTCTTCACGGGATAAATCTTTGGTATCAGCCGTTCCGGAGAATACACGAACGACTGGCGCTCCCAGCTTTTCGGCAGCAATAATCCAGTTTTTAACCAACTGTACACTTGCACGCCGCTTTTCTGGATCGGGATCGGTGAAATCGTTCCGAACACCGGTGCCGCTTATTTCCAGTCCAAGTAAAAAGGCTTTTTGTTTGATGTGATACAGATATTCATCTGAAGGAACTTCAGGGTATCCGGAGAAATAATAAGCTGTAATATCAATGGCATCCAGCTGATTGGCAGCACAAAATTCGAGCAATTCATCCAGGTTCATTTCGCCTTTCATAAGCGGTGAATTGAACGAATAGGCATTCAGACTGGTTTTGAGTTTTGCCGGAAGTTTGCTCTGAGCATTGCCTTGAAGTTGAAAAATACAAATCAATAGTATGAAAGAACCACTGGTTTTAATTGCTGATGTAAGAAATGATCTCATAAGATTTTCTTTAATTTAGTATAGGATTAGTCACCTCCCAACAATAAGTATCAAATTAAATAAAGACACTCATGATTAATACCACGATAATCCCAACAAAACCCACAGTTGATTCCATGACGGTCCAGGTCTGAAAGGTTTGTTTCACACTCAGGCCAAAATATTCTTTGAACATCCAGAACCCGGAATCGTTAAAATGAGACCACATCACACTTCCGGCTCCGGTAGCCAGTACCATCAATTCGGGCGAAGCGCCGGCCTGTTGGGCCAATGGCAGCATGATGGGGGCTGTTGTCAGCGTTGCAACCGTAGCTGAGCCAGTCGCCAGCCTGAAAACAGATGAGATCAGAAAAGCCATTAAAAGCGGGTTCATTTGGAATGAATCGGAGATCGAACGAATGTATTCAATGACATGGCTGTCTTTCAGAACCTGCGAAAAAGCGCCTCCTGATGCTATAATCAGGACGATCATCGAGATGGCTCCGATTGATTTGGCTGAACTGTTCATCACTTCGTCCATGCTTTTTCCGTTGCGGAGGCCAAGTGTAAAAATGGCAACAATCACTGCTGCAAAAAGCGCCATATTCGCATCACTCATAAACTTAAAGAACATCAGGATGAAGGATCCGATCATGGCAGTTTGTTCGCTGTAACCTCTTCCGGTAAAAATCTGGTGATAAAAACCGGTGATATTTTCAATCCCGAGTTTGGTGAGCTCAGCCTTTACCGGTGGCATGCCAAACAACATATCGACTAAAGCGCCAAACAACATCAGGATAATCGGGGTCACTGCACATAGAATGCTGATCCCCAAGCCTGGAAGTTCACTTTTTTCGAAATGCCGCTCCTTAAAAAGTTCTTTTGGAGGCATAACAACAATCTTTTTAAAGAAGCGCGACAACCAGACACCGCCTATCAAACAGGCCGGAATCATCGGCACCAATCCGTACAGCAATACTTTGTTGACATCGGCTTCGTAGATAAACGAAACGTAGGTTGGGGCAGGGTGGGGCGGCAAAAAACAATGCGCCACCGACAAGGCCGAAAGCAGCGGTAAAGCAAGCCAGATGGTCGGCAATCTGGTGGTAACTGCCAAGGTAAAAATCAACGGTATCAGAACCAGGAAACTGGCATTGTACATCATGGGCAAACCAACCAGGAACCCGGTGATCAGCAAGGCATATTGAATGTTTTTCAAGCCCATGAATTCGATCATCCGAAAAGTAATGGCATGCGCGGCGCCGCTTTCTTCGAGTATTTTTCCCAGCATGGCGCCAAAAGCCAGGATCAGGACAATTTTTCCCATGGTGTCGCCAATGCCTTTCAAAATAGAATCAAGGATGTCCATCGGGTTCATGCTACTTAATAAACCGACCGCGAAAGAAGTGATCAACAGCGCAATAAAGGCATTCAGTTTGAACTTAATGATAAGTACCAGTAGAATCAGGATTCCGATTCCGACAATGATTAGCGGCATGATAGTTTGGATAATTAGTTCGTATTAAAGCTGGAAATTTTCTCAAGCTTTCATCTTTTAATTCAATTCATTTCCTGATTTATTTCCTTTCGACCAGCAGTTCACATTATGAAAACTTGCCCGTGCTATGTCCTCCATTGCTTTTTCAGTTAATGATCCTTGATGTGATGTAATTAATACATTATCAATGCTTATTAGTTCTTCCAAAGTGCCATCAAGCTTGTTTGAAGCTGTACAATCACTGAAAAAATAGTCCCTTTCATTTTCATAAACATCTGCTCCATATGCCGAAACAATCCCTTCACGTAATGCCCAAATAATATCTTTCGTATTAACAATACCTCCCCGTGCAGTATTAATTATCATTACGCCCTTTTTCATCTTTGAAATACTCTTTTTGTCTATCATATAATGAGTTTGTTCATTCAAAGGAGCATGAATTGTTATTATTTCGCTTCTTGAATATAGATCTTCTATTGTATCAACATATTCTAAATCATATGAATCGACTAAAAATTGATATCTAACGGGGTCATAAGCTATTACTTTACATCCGAATCCTTTTAAGATTTTTACCATAACAGAACCTATCTTGCCCACTCCAATGACCCCAACAACTTTTTTATGAACATCAAAGCCCATAAGGTTATCAAGCCTGAAATCCCATTTATGACTAAGATTATATGCCTTAAATGTTCTTCTATTTAGCGACAATAACAATGCTATCGCATGTTCTGCAACTGAGTACGGGGAATAATCAGGGACTCGTCCAACAATTACCCCAAGCTCGTTGGCCCTTGCCCAGTCAATATGGTCGAATCCTTTCGAACGGGTTGAAATATATTTGACCCCTAATTGATGTAAAGACTCAATTATTTCTTTTGAACAGTCATCATTAGGAAATACAAATATAGCATCAGCCCCGTTTGACATTTCCACAGTTTCTTTTGTCAATGTTTGGCGCAGGTATACTATATCATGACTATCATAATTGAGCGAATCAAAAAAGGGCCTTTCAAAGTCTCTTGTGCTGTAAAAAACAATTTTCATTTTTTTATGTATTTATTATTTCGGTGATATTGATCCCCCTGAACAGCCGATATTGTTCAAAGAACAATATCGGCTGTCAAATATATATTTTTTCCTCAAACTATCACCTTTTAATTCGCTATCTTCACACAAGGCGATACTATTCCAGAATTAAAATCGATGATTAGTGATGCTGTTCGTTGCCATTTCGAAGCGGGAGACATGCCTAAGGCGATGGCGGTTGGGTTTTTAATGATCAGCTCACCTTTTTGCAGTCCCGCGAAGTCTTGTTTGATTTCCTGAAATTCATTGCCGGATACTCCAAACTTCAGAATCAGATTGTCATTCTTACGCCGTTTCGTTTTAACCAGGTTTCCTGTTGCTGATAATTCGGGCAGATTGTTGAAACTTTATCCCAAAAAGCACGGGAATGGTTCGGATGTTCAAGATGGACCAGTTCATGAATAATCAGATAATCCAATACCACCATGGGGCCCATTACGCATTTTCAGTTGAAATAAATGTTTCCAGCAGGTGTACACGATGCCCAGCGTGTAGGTAGTTCACGAATTTCAACTTTTCCGGGCAGTTTATTCACTGAATTCTGGTATAGCAATAATCGTTCTTCGATTTTCAGCTTGGCTTGTTTCTTATAGAATTTGACAAATGCATCTCTTGGAGAAAGTGACTTATCGCTAAGCAAAAATTTTCCATCTTTGAAGATCAGATTTCGTTTTTGCCCTTCAACCAGATGTAAATTGTAATTTTTACCCAAATACATAAACGATTGTCCTGAAACATATTGATGTTCGATATGCTCTTTATTCAACTCTTTCCAATAAAGCAGCTTTTTGTGAATGTCGTATTCCTTTGCCTGAAGTATCGACAAAATACGTTCATCCTCTATATTTTCAGGAACCTGAACGCTAACCGTGCCATCGCGCTCAATCACAATGTGCATTGATTTCTTGCGCGGCGAACGTATCACGTTTATATCCAATCCGTTCAGGTTCATCCTGTAAGCTGTTTAATATTTCCGAATAATTGTTTTTTGCCAGCATCATCATTTGGATTGCGAGGTCTTTGTTTTTGCTTTTCAAACTGGTGATTCCACTTAAACGAATGCGTTGTTCGATTTGGCCAGCAACTTTCTTCTTTTCATCATTTTTCTCCCAGAAGTTAGCAATCTGCAGACCATCTTTAATGTATTTGAAAATAAAGCCTGTGAGTTCAATAATCTTTTGATCCAGTTCCGCTGTCTTTTCTTCTTCCAGCACTTCAATCATCAAATCCATAAATGGAGCTTGAATCCTGGATATTCTATAGTCCTCTTTTCGTCCAATGGTGGCATCTTTCCTTAGTTCTTCCAGTTCGACAATCATCATGTCCCAGTTTCCCTGATAGGTGTTTAGGATATTGTCCAGCTGGTCTTTAAAATGACGGTACAAAGCCGGATCATTGTTTTCGAGCTTGACTTTAATCTGCTGGCGAATGGCATGTTCCATGGCCGAGGCTTTTGATTTACTGCCTCTGTACAAACTGTCTATTTTCAACGGAAAATCTTCTGATAGAATAGAAACTTCAGAAACCCGTTCCGTGATGCCGATATGAATCAGATATTTGTCGATCAGGTGACGGACTTTGGCGCTTGCCCATCTTAAGTCCATCGTGTCATCTTTGTAATGATACTGTATGTGCCACATCAAATACCCGATACGTTTTGCCGGGACCCAATGATTCCGTTGAACGATTGGCGCATTAAACAACAAATCCAACCGGTCGAAATAATTCTTGATTAAGGTATCGAACTCAGCGCGCAGCTTCAGGTTTCCGGCCATTTCGATCACTTCTTCCACGATTTTAAATTCATCCCGTGGATTGGTTATTGTTTGACGCAGGAAGGAATCCATTTCCGCTATTTTATTCGTTTCGAAGAACTGGACAATCTTTCGGTATCGCAATTCGAGTTCCGGAATTTCCTTGTTGATGTCTTTAAAGTATTCTCCAAATTCAGCCAAATCTTCTTTACATTCTTCCGCATCAGCATCGGTATATATGCCCAATGCACGATTGAGGTTTTTCGTAATGCCGAAATAATCGACGACCAAACCATGCGTTTTTCCTTTTTTTGTACGGTTTACCCGGGCAATGGCTTGCAGTAAATCATGTTCGCGCAAATTTTTGTCCATATACAGTACTTGGGCAATTGGTGCATCAAAGCCGGTGAGCAAACGGTCACATACACACAAAATGCCTATTCCGGTATCCGATTTTCCACTATCCTTGGTATTGAAATCCTTTTTGAACGAATCGGTAATGCCCTTTCCGAATCCTTCTCTGCGGGCATCGGTAATATAAGCAGGTTCGTTATTCGACTGCATTGACACAACAGCCCGCACTTTTAGGATTTGCAGACGTTTGATCAGGTCTTCGTTCCGTTCTTCATCCATTTTGGCTTGCTCTGCTGCCAGAAATTCAGGAATCAACCGTTCCAATTCCACCTTATATCTTACCACCGCAGTGATAGAAGAAGAAACCACCATAGCCTTAAAACCATTGCTCAGGATTTCAGACACATAATGCTCCATAATGCTCCATAATGTCTCGGGCTATGGGTTGAACACGGTTTTTACTTTCAAGGTATTCAATCATTCCACCATAACGGCGTTGTATTTCCTGCCGTTCTTCTTCAGTGCGGTGTTTGAATATTTCTTCATATTCCAAGTCAAATACTTCCTTGTCCGATATTTCGTCCGAGGTACTTTTACCAATGTATTTGATATCAACCGTTGCGCGATCGGCAACAGCATCGTTCATTTTATAGGTGTCGATGTATTCGCCGTTCCGTTGAAAAAAGCGCTCAGCCGTAGTAATCTTATGTCGGGGTGTGATGAGTGGCGTACCTGTAAAACCAATTCGTGTTGCTCTTGGGAAAGCCATAAACAGGTTATTGCTCATATCTCCGTTTTGCGAGCGGTGAGCTTCATCAACAAGGATAAGCACTTTTTCGCTTTTACTTAATTCGTCGAAGGTTTCGAACCGGGGAACAACGCCTAAGCGAAACAGTGCATCCGCCGACATATCCTGATTGATCCCAAATTTATGAACCATTACAATATTCAGATCGGCAGTATCATCGCCCAGTTCGGCCAACACTTTTTCGTCCCTGCCAGCAGCAGCCCGCCCCGATTTTTTGGAAACTGTCCATACTTTTTCACCTACCAGATGTGCCGTTTCTTCCAGTTGACTTTCGAGGTCAATCCGATCAACTACCATCAGTATTTTGTAATCTTTCAGTTGAAAAGTGTCACGCATTTTCTTGATCAGAAAAACCATCGTCAGGCTTTTACCGCTTCCCTGGGTATGCCAGACCACACCGCTTCGATCCTGAAAAGATTCGCCATTTTGGAGTCTTTCAATCATTTTACCTACTGCCCGGTATTGCTGATAGCGACAAATAACTTTCACTTCAAGCCCTGGCTTGGCTTCCATGTAAATGGTGAAATTGTGAAAGATGTCTAACAGTATTTCGTGGTTAAACATGCCCAGGATAATCACTTCCTGATGCTTTCCTCCGTTTTCGGTCTCCACCGTTTTGTATTTTTCGGGGAAGATATCAATCCAGTTGTTATAGTAATCGAATTCAGAACGAATGGCTCCGAATCGGGCTTCAGTTCCATGCGTGATAACATTGAAAAGGTTGGTATAAAACAACGATTCTTTCCCTTCGTCAATGGCGTAATAATCATCGTCGCGCTGATTGCTGTAACGGCGTATTTGGGTATAGGCATCGCTCAGCGGTTCTGCTGTATATAAATCCTTACATTCAATGACAATCCATGGCATTCCGTTTACAAAACAAACAATATCAGGGATAATGAACGACTTGGCTGTAGTTGGCGTATCGACCCGGAACTGATTCATCGCAATAAAACTGTTGCGGCCGGTTTGCCCGGGATTAAAATCCACCAACATAATAGTAGGATTTTCTTCGCCAGTCAGCATGTTTTTGTCAGGCAGCGTGATGCCTTTTCGGAGCATACGGAATACATCTTTGTTGGCTTCCAGCAGCTTTTTGTTTCCTTGCAGCAGAATACGCTCGTAACAATATTCCAACTGTTTTGGTGTAGCCCACAGATTTAGTGAACCAACCGAACGCATAAACTCGGCTTTCAAGGCCACTTCGCCAAATGAGCTTCGAAGCGACTTTGCCGGATCAACCGGAATGCCTTGTCCCTGGTCGATTACCTGCCAGTGTGCCTGACGAAGTTTTTCCAGAAAGGGTTTTTCTACGTTCGAGTATTCTGCCATGGTTTAATTGGTTCAAAGGTTCAATGTTTTATACTTCAGGTGATTGTTCTATACCTATTTGTTAAGGTTCATTTTAAACTATTTTTTAGTGCTTTGGAGTTATTTTCCGTTGTTCTTCCTCTATAATTTTTTGCAATTCGGTCTCCTGAGGTAAGTTCAGCATGTATTTATTTACAAATACCTGCTGGGGCAAGCCGGTAGTGGCATATTTTACCAGGTTCTCGTTTTTACTGGCGCAAAGAATGATGCCAATAGGTGGATTGTCTCCTTCATGGGTTTCGTTCTCCCGGTAATAATTCAGATAAACATTCATTTGACCTGCATCAGCATGACTGAATTCCCCTAATTTTAAATCTATCAACACATTGCATCTCAATACACGATGATAGAATACCAGGTCGATACGATAATGTTTATTGTCAAAAGTAATTCGCTTTTGTCGCGCTTCAAAGCAAAAACCTTTGCCCAATTCTAACAGGAAAGTTTGCAAATGGTCGATGATGGCTTGTTCCAGGTCCGATTCAGAGTATTCAGTCTCCTCCTTTAAGCCTAGAAATTCTAATATGTATGGATTACGGAACACATCTTCGGGCGATAATCGTTCCTGATTAACTTGTTTTTCGATGACTGCCTGTTTGTTGGTGCTTAATCCGGTACGTTCATAAAGCATACTATTCATGGCTCGCTGAAGTTCACGGACCGACCAGCAATTTTTAACCGCTTCCATTTCGTAAAAGCTGCGTTTTAATGGTGTATCAGCCTTTAAAAGCTCAATGATATGTGAAAAACTAAGTTGATTGATCAATTTTTCAACATCTATTTGAGAATTTCCAGTCGGTGACTGGAAATTCTGAATTTTGGGTAATTAATCACTTTCAATACTGCCTTCTGTTATACTTATCAATTTTGCGGTCAGCGACCGCAAAATTACAATTTGCTGTAAATCATTCAGATAGAATTTTGCGGACACTGTCCGCAAAATGTTTTGGTAAGCCATATAAAAATCCTTACACAAATATAAATGCATTTCACGGATTTGCCTGAAACCCTGTTTTTCAAGTCTTTTGGCAATTTCCTTAAACAACTTTTGTCCATACTCCGCCCGATCAGCTCCATTTAACTCGTATTCGGCAATATAATAACCAAACAGCCAGTTGCGCAAAGTGAGGGCGGTATCTACCTGCCGGCTTGCCTGAAGTTTAAAGTAGTGTTGTGTTTCGCCAATAATCGAAACCAGTTCATGTATATTTGCCATAATGATCAATTTTTAAATTCATGTTAAACCTTTTATTGGTGTTTTCTGCCATGGCCTTATTTAGAGTCTGTCCATAGAGTTGATGATTTTTTGATATTTTCCGTCCCAAAAGATTTTTTCGGGATTTTCATTATTGATTATTTACAATAATATTCGTCTTTCATTCTTTTTTGTCAGTTTTTGTAGGTTTCACCCAATTTTGACCCTCTAATTTTGATTTTCGAGCATAATTTCCCCATTTAATTGGTTTCCGACGACTTTATGTTAGCTAAAAACTAAATCAACATCACCATACGGGCAGTCATTACCCTGATATTGTAAGCGATGACACTCCATAAAACTTTGGCCTCAAAATGTTCCCATCCTTTCCATGTGCAACGGCGAAGGTTAAACCCTCGTTTGATATTGGAGATCACGGCTTCCATGCCGCTACGCCACTTCTTTAACCTTGTCTCCATGTTTTTGCTGGTTGCAATGTTCCGGAGGCTCCCGACAATTTTGTTGAACACAATATTGATAATGCCCTTTCCTTTGGCGTGGCCCTGGTTTGCCAACGAAGCATACCCACCATCGGTTGCGCAATCACGGGGGACTTTGCCATAATTTTCAATGACGGAATCAAGGGCCGGAACAAACAATGTGCTGTCAGAAGGATTGCCGCGTAAAATCTGGCAATGCAAAACCAAGTTGCTTTTCCCACTGCACAAATCAACTTTATGCCCAAATTGTATTTCCCTGCTGCCTTTCACGATGATGTCGGTGTGCCGTTCATAGATGGAATATATTTTTGCCTGGTTCGCCACTTTTTGTCCCTTTATTTCCTTGAGGTAAACCATATCATGAACCAACGACATCAACTCTAAATGCTTTTCAAGCTCCATGGCCAAAGCCATTGCTTCAATGCTTGAGAACGGCTTTTTTTTTATCACGTTGGATACCTGGTTAATGGTTTTTATAAATAAACCTAATT
>JAUXUF010000098.1 GCA_030684645.1 Bacteroidota bacterium
GCATCTCCAAAAATATTGGTAATAAAGAAGTACTCATATGCCCTAAGCACCTTTGCTTCGGCAATGTATTGAGCTTTTTTTGTTGCGTCAATCACATTTGTCGGAGATACCATGGCAATAAAATTATTTGCCTTGTAAATAGCTTCATAGGTATTTGAGTACATTACGTTTAGATCACCGGTCATGTTGTTGTTCAGTGTATTTTGAATGAACGATTGCCATGATGGATGATCAGTGTAACCATCGTCAGTTATTCCGGGAAAATTATCCAATTCCCTCATTCCATTGTTGGTAACCATGTATAGTCCTCCATAGCAGGCCGCTAAACCACTTTGAACCGTTGCATCATCTTGAAAGTAGGTAGCCGCCGGCACTTGAGTTAGTGGCTGAAGATCAAAGAAGCTGTTGCACGACACGAGACCAAATGCCACTGTCAGGAAAACTATCGCCTTATTAAATGTATTTTTCATTGTAGTATTTTTTTAATTACTAATTAAAACTTTATACTTACCCCCGTAGAAAGTATCTTATTTTGTGGGTAACGAAGGAATTGGCTTTGAAACGCCCGGGCTGCAGTACCTTCATTATATACGCCGGTTTGACGTTCCGGGTCACCCGGGAATTTTGTAAAGGTTAATAAGTTATCGCCAGAGAAATAAACTCTTAGCGCCTGAATACCAAATTTTTGAAAGTTGAATGTGTAGCCAATATTCAAATTTTTCAAACGAAGGTATGAACCATCTACGAGGTTGAAAGTGTTTCTCCCCAAGTTGTCATCCTGGACTAGTGGATTATACCAAACTCCTGTACCCCCACTACCAAAAGCCAACATCGGTAACTTCGTTGAATGGTTTGTTGGGGTCCAGGCGTCTCTCCACATGGTTGACGGAGGAGCTGTATTACCATCAAATGGTATCCAACCTGCACCTTGAAGGTAATGCTTAAGACCGTAAACACCGTAGAAAGAACATGAGACATCAAGCCCTTTCCATGAACCTGTTAGTGTCAGGCCTGATTGAAACTTAGGATACATTCCATCTACAACCACTCTGTCACCGTCTCTGTTAACTATTCCATCGGGTCCACCAACCCCCATACCATAGTTTGCAGCGGTTGAAGGTCCATGAATATCCCTGATTATCATTGTCCCTGCTGGAAGCGTATATGGTGTTCCATTCCCTAATTTAACAACTTCAGGTGCCTGACGAATTCCATCAAAGATATTGAGGAAGAATGTACCATACTCATAACCGGGAGCATACATTTGCATTCCCCACGGACCCGGAGTTGGATAGGACAGCACCTTATTTTTATTTGACTGAATGGACCAGTTGGCTCCATAATTAAAGTCTTTTACATGTCCCTTATAGCCGACAACTAACTCGAAACCTTTATTTTGCATAGACCCGAGAGCTTGCACCTGAGTACCAAAACCTGAAGAGTAGGGAAGTTTTGCATCAGGAACCAAAATATTAATGGTTTTCTTGTAGTAGTAGTCAAAGTTTATGGTTAAACTGTTTTTAAACAAAGAAAGGTCGGTGCCAAGATTCGTTGAATAGGTTGTTTCCCATGAAAGATTGGGGTCAACTAATTTGGGAGAGGCAAAACCCTGAGTCGGACTTGATTTATCGAAGGCATACATAGGTGCTACCCACCATGCCGACCCTGGAATCTGAGCTGATGATAATACCTTCTGGTAGAGGTAATTGTCACCAACGCTTTGGTTACCCAGAACGCCGAAGGATCCACGAAACTTAAGGTCGCTCATCCAGAAAATCTCTGGCATAAACGATTCTTTGAGGGGACGCCATGCCAAAGAAGCAGAAGGGAAGATACCCCAACGCTTTTCGGGAGAAAATCGGGAGGAACCATCGGCACGGGCATCAATCTCCAGCAAATATTTTTCCTTGTAGTTGTAGTTGAGGCGGCCAAAGAATGACATCAATGCCAGCTCCTGGGCATTGCCCTGTGTGAAATTATTCGAGTTATTTACCCCGGCATCAATTTGCTGGGCGACACTTGTAAGGAAGTCCTGCCTGCGCGCGGAGAAAAAATCGTTTCTGGTGTACTCCATTTGGTAACCGCCCATGCCAGAAACTTGGTGGTTTTCCAGTGTTTTTTGAAAGTTAAGTGTGGAGTAGAATACGGGGTTTATCATCCTTCTGTTCGCATCGCTGACTCCAAGATCTCCACCTACACCCCAGGGCTGAGCACGTGGGGGCAAAGTACCATCCCAATAATATTGCAATGACTTACCCGCGAATGAGTGCATATTGTCTTCGTCTATGTTAAAACCTCCTCTGGTTTCCCAAGATAGCCAATCCGTAAAGGATACCTTTAAAAACGCGGAAGTTTCCAAACGCAGATCCCTTTCGGTTACCGGTGTATTTTCAATCGTTGCGAATGGGTTTCCACTTGGGGTTTCAATGGTGCGGAATGCATTGATAACATAGCTGCCATCCGCCAATTTTGGCCCATAGGTGGGCGCCTGGTTAATAGCTTGATTCAATATGTTCCTGGAGGACGAGAATTGTATAACAGCTTCTGAGCCTGCCGGAGCTATAACACTTCCGCCGGCCCCCTTTCTGTCGCTATACAGCGCTCTTGTCGAGATGCCTACTTGTACTCTATTCGAAAGTTTCGAGGTTACATTTATTTGGAGTGTATATTTCTTATAGCCAAATCCCGGCATCGTACCAGGTTGGTCGATAACGCCCAGGGAAATGTTGTGGGTTGAATTTTTACCACCTCCTGAAATATTAATGTTATGATTTTGTCCAACTACAGTATTGAATAATGCATTTGCCCAATCTGTATTGGGATACAATGGGTCACCGTTTGCATTTTTATACTTGTCAATATCGGATTGGCTATAAAGATTTGCGACATTAGGGCCATACCTATTCATTTTTGCCTGGTTGTACATTTGCATGTATTCAGCAGAGTTAGTAATCAAGTCAGGCATTCTTGTCGGAGAATAAACTCCGACGCTTCCATCGTAGGTAATATCTTCTTTGCCCTCATTCCCTTGTTTGGTGGTAATGAGAATAACCCCGCCGGCAGCACGTGAACCATAAATTGCACATGAGGCAGCATCCTTAAGAGCAGTGACCGACTCAATGGCCGTAGGATTAATAGCAGTCATATTCGCAACAGGGATTCCGTCAACGATAATCAATGGAGAAAGATTACCTCCAAAAGATCCACGACCTCTGAGAACTAAATTTACATCTTCATTTCCAGGTTCACCGGTACTTTGAATAACTGATAGCCCGGCTAATTGTCCTTGAAGCATTTCCGCAAGATTGCTAATCTTAGCGTTGTTCAACGTTTTCCCTGAAACCACCGCTACAGCACCGGAAAGATTCACTTTTTTCTGTGTACCGTATCCTACCGCAACCACTTCTTCAATTCCAATCGTTTCTTCTTCCATCACCACACTGATCGTTATTTTTCCGGCAATAGCTACTTCCTGTCCTTTCATTCCCACAAACGAAAGCATAAGCGTTTTAGAATCGTCGGGTACAGAAAGAGTAAACTGTCCGTTGGCATCGGTAATCGTTCCAATAGTGGTTCCTTTTACTACTACTGAAACACCGGGCAATGCTCCTCCCGAAGAGTCAGTAACTACACCGCTGATGGTTCTTTTTTGCTGCTCAAGGTTTGTAGCATCACCGGCTTTTTGTATCACAATTTGCCGTTCATACACATCATAGGTAACATTTTCACCTTTCAGCGCCTCGTCAAGAATCTGATTGATAGTAGCGTCCTTCAGGCTAATCACAACTTTTTTTAACACGTTAAAATCTTCGTTCCGGTAGAGGAAAACAAATTTGCTGTTGTCTTCAATGTACCCGAAAAGATCGCGGATAGAAGTGTTGGTCATGTTAATGTCCAACCTTGTTTTCTGAGCATAACTGTTCGCTGAAACAGTAAACATACATCCAAATAGCAACAACATAGTCAGTCGCATAATTCGCATGATTTTTTTTAGATTATCCCCACAGGGACACCCGGTTAACCACTTTTTTTTCATAACTTTGAATTGCTTTAATTAATAAATACTGAACTAATCACTCGTATTTGTTTGACCGGGAAATGTTCCACCATTTTCCGGTTTTACTTTCTTACAACATACTGATTATCACTTACTTTATCAATTTTAGTCAAAGAGACTTTCTCCAGATATACAAGCACTTCTTCACGACGCTGTTTCAGATCAAGTTTGCCGCTAATGCGTATATCACCCAGATTTGGTTCCGAAAAACGAATTGAAATATTATAAAATCGTTCTACTTTTTTAACAATGCGGTTGAAATCGATCTCGTCAAAACTTAAAAGTCCATGTGTCCAAAACGTATAATAGTTGGCATCAACTTCATAAACTTTGGTAACATTTGAACTTTTATTGAAGGAAGCCATCTGATTGGGTTTTAAAACCAGGTCTCTTTCATAAAAACCTCCCTTCTTCCGGTGGATCGCCACACTACCTTCTTTCAGAACAGTTTGAATCACATTATCTTCAGCATAGGCTGAGACGTTAAATTGTGTACCCAGAACCTTAATCTCCAAATCAGAAGTTTTCACAATAAAAGGTTTTTCAGGATTCCTGGAAACTTCGAAGAATGCTTCACCAAACAACAACACTTCTCTGATTTTATCATTAAACAATGTTGGGTAAATTAAACGGCTTCCCGCATTCAGCCAGACAACCGTATTGTCTGACAAGATCACTTTGGACAGGTTGCCATAAGGAATAACCAGTTGATTCATAATATTGGGAACATCAGTCGAAGCCTGAATTACTGAATCACTGTTTAATACGACAGTACCGTTGCGGGAATAATCAACACTGGAGTTTGATTTTTTGAGATTAACATTTTCACCGTTCGAAGTAATCAGTACCGGGCCCTGCGTTGATGCAGGAATCTGAATCATCTGCCCTGCAAGCTGCTCGCACACTGATTCTCTACTCGTATTGAGGTAAACCACCAAACCACCAATAGCTGCAAAAATAATGGCCACCGCAGCATATTTCATGAAAGAAGTAAGAATCAACCGACGCTTAATTTGCTTTAAATCCCTGTCGATCCTGGACATCACCTGTCTGGCTAACTCTTCCTTTTCTTTTAACCGAAGTGAATCATTTGAAAAACTAAGTTCTGAAAGCCGGTGTTTCAATACGGCAATCTGATCCTTCTCCTCCGGATGCTCAGAAAGGTACTCTTCCCAATAATGATTAATGGTTGGATTATTATGAAATATCCACTTTAGAAACTGTGGATCTTCGATGAATTTCTGATCAAATCTTGTCATTCTTTAAATTTTATATTTATAAGAGTAACAGAATTGAAAAAAGGGACAAAAATTTGAAAACTATTTTTATTCTTTACACCAAACCAGAAGCAGTTCAAGCAGTTTGTTCCCAAATTTTCCCCGTAAATAGTTGAGGGTACGGTAAACCTGCTTTTTAGCGGTATCCGGATTCATATTTAACAGATGACCTATTTCAGAATAATTCAGACCCGTACTAAATTTAAGAAACAGGAGTTCCCGCTTTTGAGGATCCAGTGTTTTGAGTATTTGGTTGAGTGCTTCAACGCGCAATTCATCCGATTTCAGATCGAATGCATCCTGCTCAGCATGAAATTTCAAATCAAACTGAAACATTCCTTCATCGGTAAGTGAAGATTCGAGTTGGTTTTTCTTAATCTTTTGGATAATCAAATTTTTCAGTGACCGGAATAAATAATATTCGAGATACTCCGGATGATGCAATTGAGGATTATAGCGGTGTAGATTGTAAAACAAATCCTGAATACAATCCTTAAGCAATTCACGGTCGCTGGTAATCTTACTGCCATAGGCAAACAGTACATCAACAAATTCTTCATAAATTTTATTGAAAGCATCACGATCTCCTGAACGAAACCGTAGCCATACCTCTGACCAATCACTTCTATCTCTGACTAAAATATTCAACTGACTTTATTTGGCAGGTTCATTGTTTCTCTTCAAAACACAGCAATAATACTAAATTAATCCGAAGGCACACCGGAAGGCAGATGATCCGGGTTTCATTGGACAACCCTACACTTTGGTTTTTTCTGAGAATTTTGGTTTTATTCCCGATTTAAGCATTCTGGATTTGCTCTTCAACGAGAGACCTTCGGCACATTCGATATTTATGAATGGCATTCAGAAAAAGCTTTAAAACTAATGAAAATTAGAGAATCTGTAATAAAAATATATGGAAATATGGTTTCCCTCAACAATATGATCCCAAAATAGTCAGGGATACGAATCAAGACATAAATAAAATGGTTAAACTGAACTGAATCAATTTAACCATTTCTACTGTCGGGGTGGCCGGACTCGAATTTTAGGCCGCAAATATCATTATATCAGTAGTTTGAACTTGATGTTTTAGTCAAGGTCACCTAATGGTTCACAAATGGAAGAACGACGAGTGTAACACTCACATATTGATGCAATTATAATCAAATTTTAGGATTTTGGGAACGAATCGAGAAAATATTTTGGGTTCACATCTTTTTTAGATATTCGATGTGCCAAATCCTAAGATATCAATTCTTTTTTGAAGGAGATTTCTGTATTTGTCTTTCATTTCATCGGATAAAAAGCTGATGTCAATCAGGTTAAACCATGAAGGTAATTCTGCTTGAATTGTATCTAATATTCTTTCTATGATTATATCAGTTAGTTTACAGCGTTCTTTGCCAAAATAGTTGATCAGAACATCTCGGTTCAGATTGCCTTTCTTTCCTTTCAGGGATAAAGCGATTTCTTCAATATCACCTCTCAGAACGATAGAAGAATTCAGTAGGTCATATGCAGGAGAAAGTTCTACCTTACCATTCTGATTGATTATGGAATAATTTTTTAAATGCATATCTTCATTTCCAACCAGGAAGTTAAAAAGGACGAGTTTAAAAAGCTTTGCTTTTTCAATTGCCGGAAAAGTGCAGTAATCGTCGATCAGTTTTACCAATTTCTCCATTGAATAATTGTATTTGGTATCCCGGCTCATACCAGCCAATTGAGCAAAATCTTCTATCGCTATTTTACCTTTCTGTCCTTTTCTGTCGAAGCGTTTAATGAAATAGGTCAGTGAACCATCCTTGGAATAGATTAAACCGTGTAATGGAATCTCTATGCCGATACTTGCAGCCAAACGCATGGTGAGGTCTTCGTTTTGGGGAAGCTCAGGAAAAATATGATGCTGAGGTTTCAGGATATATCTTCCGCTTTTATCTACAATTTTGAAAAGGCCATCTTTGATATTTAGAATGGCACTTAGCTTGGGTTGAACACCTTGTATGGACATTTTAGATGCCCTTTGCATGGCCTCAGCCCGTAATTGTTCCGCTGTGAAATCGAGCAAAGCAAGTGTCTTTAATGTCGGAGCCAAAAGCTTTAATCCTTTTTCACTATAGCGGGTTTCTTCACAGAGATTGTATGTGATTGGGCAGCGATTCATGTTGTGATCTCCTTAACCGTTACATTGCCCACCAAATCATCGCCAACGGCCACGAGTTGGGAGAAGAGATCATTACGGTCTATCTTCCCGAATTTTAACAGGCCATCCAGTTGATAACCTTCAGGAAGTAATCCATCAAAAAATGGAGGAAATGAGTCAAACTCATAAGCCAGTTGGCTTAATGGCATAGTAAGGGAAACCGGAGTTCCAGAATAGCCATTGAGGTATTCGAAACAGTATTTTTTCCCAAAATCCAGTTCCGTTAGAATACCAGCCTCCTGGCCACTCACCAATATTTTAGCTGATCTCATTTGAAACGATTCGGTTCATAAAAGGACTGGTAAGCTGAACTTTAATATTAAGTACAGCAAGTATTTTTCGCAAAGTATCCAGTTGAATAGTTTCCTTGCCTTTCTCAATATCGAATATAACAGTTTTGCCAACGCCAGCCATTTCTGCCAATTGAAGTTGACTAAGTCCTGCCGCTTTTCGATGCTTTTTTATTACGGTTGCCAATACTTTAGGTTCCAACATAATTGTATTGTTATAGCGGTAAAAATATAATATTTAATAATAATAAACAAATCATTTCGGATAAAATTACTGCTATAAAGGTGAATTGGTCTTGTTCTTGTTAGATTAACTTCAAAAAGTTGCCTAATTACTGTTTTGACGGTAACTTGTTTTCACCCAGTACCGAATCTATCTTTCAAAGACTTAGTATAGAACGCTGTTATGTATCTTTTGAAACTTAATTGTAGTTAATTCAAGAGCAATAAATTATCAAGACAATGCTTGGTTCCTGCGGCATGTTCGCTCCGTTCACTCCGCATTACGCCACAAGCCCCAATATAGGGTGATTGGCTCAGCTCGGTTTAAAGATCAATTTTGGACATTCGTTTCAGCCAGATCGCCAAGATGAAAGAACAGAAACCGAATGATTTTCTGAACGAATTTCGTTCAGAAAAATTAAGCGCCAGAAATACCAAAATCAAATCAATCACTCTAACCTAAGAACAAAAAGAAAACCTGGCGGCTGGTAAAAAAGTGATAGTAGAAGGAATGACCAGTAAAGATGACAAGAAGTTTTCAGCTGCCCTTCAGGTAGATGCAGCATCCCGAAAGATCGGTTTTTCTGATTTCAAAAATGAAAAGCTGGGCAAATCTGAAGAAGCAAAACAGGAGAATCAGGAAGGAAAAAGACAGGGAGCCAAGCAGAAAGTCAATTAAATTTTCGAACACTTCACAGCGAGTCGGAACATTAAAGACAGGAGGAATTTTAACAGATTTTTCCTGTCTTTTTGATTGAAAAGAAAGACCAAAAAGGGGAGTGGAATCTAATAAAAGAGGGGAATGCAAGATGTGTTTTTGTTCCACAAAAACCTTTCAAAGCTGTCCTACGGAGCATTCCCCTCATTCCCTGGAAGGTTGATGCAAATGATTCCCCTCTTTCAAAAAACAAGTTAAAAGTAGAAGCAGTTAAGTCAGAAAACTAACACAAATGAGGCCGCTAACTCCGAAAGATAAAAAGCTTGATGAAGGAATCAGGGTTCGTCTGACCAACAGTGAAAAGGTACAGATGATTGAGCGATGCCGAAAGGAAGGCTACTCGACCTTGAGTGATTTTGGCCGGGCCAAGCTTATTAGAAAACGGGAAATTCGAAAGATTGAGGCAAGTAAGGAATTTTCGGAATTAATGGGCCAAATGGATCTTGAACTCAACAAGATCGGAGTTAACCTGAACCAGATTGCCAAAAAGCTGAATACCTATTTAGGATACCAACTCGATTCGGAAGATAAGCGAACCCTGAATAACTCTTATGAAATACTTAAAAAGTGCTTTGTTCTTTTGCAAAAATATATGGATTATATTCCGTAATAAATTCCAGAAAGAATCAAAGAAATGGTTATCGTTATCCATCAGGCATCAGGCATCAAGCACCGCTAATGCTTTTTTTTACAACGAACGGAAAGCAAAAGAAGGTAAAGCCACCTTTTTCCATAGCCGAAATACACCTTCTGCGAATCCATTTATTTACTCCTCTCAGCACCGCCACCAGATTTTCAAACGCATTGAGGATTCAAATATCCGGGTAAAAAACAAAGGATTGCACATCTCTTTTAACCCAACCATGAATGACATGATCCGGATCAGAGAAAAGGGCATTCGGAAAGAGATGGACCGGTTGATGGAGCAATTGGGATATGGAACTCAGCCTTACTTGGTTTATCGACATGCTGATATAGACCGGATTCACTTTCATATTGTATCCACCCGGATTGACAAGCAAAGCGGCAAAAAGATCAAAGACAATTTTGAAAAGGAGAAAGTCCAGAAGTTCATCAAGGAGCTAGAACAAACCTACCAGTTAACCAATAATGCGCCAAAAGAAAAGATCAATCTGAAATTTACAGCAACCAGCAAGAACCTGAAACAAAACCTTGAAAATCTATTCACGGAACTCAACCGGATGGATTTTATTTCCAATAAACAAATGTATAATGATGCTCTGAAGCTGTTTCATATTGAAGTCAGACAGGTTCAGAAAGGACATATGGTATTTGTTACCGATTGAAACGGAAATCCGATAAGGCACCCGATTAGAATTTCAGACTTTGAAGAAAGGCCGAGGTTTTATCTGTCAAAAAACAAATCTGAGAAAATTGATCAGTTGGATAGCCATACTCTTGATAATACTGTAAGTTCAAAAGAAAGAACGCCGGTAAACTCAAGGATGCTGTTTGATTTACTTCGGTTAATACCCAGCTACCCGAATAAAAACAACTTCAGGAAGAAAAAGCAGTTGATAAAGAAAAGAAGGAAGGGGCAAAGAAGATGGTAGTAATTATTATAGTAACATTAACTCAGGTTAATAGAGTTACGAAACAAGATGATTTCTGATGCTTAAAACAAAAAATATGATTTAATTTGAATTCAAAATCCGGGCATTAAAATTAAGCTAAACCGAACTAAATAGGGGAGATGATCAAAACCCTCAGAAATACAGAAATAAAACTTGGAAATGGAGAAAAAATTGATTTAAAAGATTTTTTCGATACTTATTATCCGGAACTTATATCATTCGCTTCAAGATATATTGTTAACCCAAATGAATGTGAGGATATTGTTCAGGATATCTTTATCTCATTCTGGGAAAAACAAAAATGCTTTTCGAACATGTATGCCGTGAAAGCCTTCTTTTACACTTCGACCAGAAATTCCTGCCTTGACTATCTCAAGCACAGTAAAGTGGAAGAAAAATATAGGACAATGAATAAAAACAATGAAGTGGTTTCCGAATCTTTTTTGGAGGAGGTGATAAGGAATGAGGCATATAGTGAAATTTACAGCGAGATCAACAAACTTCCTGAAATGGGCAAAAAAGTGTTGTTGCTTGCTCTCCGTGAAAACTCAAACGAAGAAATAGCCAAGATTTTAAATATTGCCATTAATACGGTCAAAACTCATAAGGTGAGGGCCTACAAAGTTTTACGAAAAAATTTGTACGATATATTTTTGTTTTTCTTCCCATTCAGAAAACGATTTAGCATCAATAAATAAGAGGCCAACATGTTTCAAATTCTTTTAAATGGGGCGATATTTAAGGATAGCTTAGGTTTCTGAATTCGAATTATATACCAATTTTCTGACCCTCTCATTATGTTTTTTTGTTATCTGCATTGAAAAATTGTAATTTTTTTTCCATCACTTGTAATTCCATTTTCTCATTTAGTCGTTTTTATATCAGATACGAAATATAATAGAACGATTAACAAGAAAAGGGCACAATGAATCTTCTCAAATCAATAAAAACAGGACACCTTATTGGAAAATATCTGAGCGGAAAAGAATCCAAAGAGGAGCTGGTGCAACTTAAAAACTGGCTTAACGAAGATAGTAGTCATCAAAGACTTTTTAATACATTGAAAGAGGAGAAAAATATTGCATCCTCAATCGAAGAATTTGAGACGTACAATAAGAAGGTTGCCTGGAAAAGATACATGGAGCGGGTTGATGCTTTGTCTCTCAGAAAAATACTATTCCGGTGGAAGTTTGCCGCAGTATTCTTCTTTTTAATTGGCTGTGCAGGAATTCTTGCCTATATCAATGAAGAAAGGGTTACTCCTTTGGCATCAAATGAAAATTACACTACCGTTTCAACAAATAACGGGCAAAACTCCAAAGTTATACTGCCAGACAGTTCAGTGGTATGGATCAATTCAGGAACAACATTATCATACAACACCAATTTTTCAGTTCACAATCGTACAATCAAATTAACCGGACAGGCCTTTTTCCAGATCGCAAGAAATGAGAAGATGCCTTTGACAGTTACTTGCAACGAGTTAAAGGTAAAAGTTTTGGGAACGAAATTCGATGTATCTGCCTATCCGGAAGACCGGAACATAAGTGTAGTCCTTGAATCAGGAAGTGTCGAATTACTGCAAGCTAAAGGCCAATCATTTATACACATGTTGAACCCCGGGGAAAAGGCTGAATTTGATACCGAAAGTCGGGAATTATCTGTAAGGAAAGTTGATTGTTCTAATTATACTTCGTGGAAGGATGGTCTTTTGATTTTCAAAAATGAACCAATGGTCGACGTTTTCAAAAAATTGGAACGTAGGTATAACATCGATATTGAAGTAAAAAATAATAAAGTCAATCAACTAATTTTTAATGCAACGATTGTGAATGAGAGTGTCGAGGAGATTTTCGATTTAATGAAATTCAGCTGTGCAATCAATTATAAAATAATTCCAAGCCAAAATCCGGAGGTTCCTGTGAAAGTAATTATATCCAAATAACCCAAATTTAAAACAGAGAAAATGACTATGCCTATGGAATAGACTAACAACTTAAAAGAAAAAAGGAGACGCGCTAACATCTCCTTTAAATTCCGCTAACGCCTCTGAATCTCGACAATCTGGAGGCATTTTAAGACAATTTGAATAATAAATCCAAATCGTAACAAATTTATGAAAAAAAAACATTTTTCATTGATTCCCGACTTGTATAGATACTGGGAATCCAAAATAGGCCTAAAAATGAGAGCAACATTGATAGTATTACTAATCTGTATCGGTCAAACTTTTGCCGTTGACTTGTATTCTCAAAACAAGCGTTTGAGTTTGAACATGTCAAACGTACCTATTAAGAGCGTTTTAGAAGCCATCGAAGATCATTCGGACTTCTTTTTTATGTATGAAGCACACAACGTCAATGTTGAAAAAAAAGTGACTGTTTCGGCAGATAACAAAACGGTTCCGGAAATATTGAACGATATTTTCGCCAATACCGACATAACCTATAAAATAAACAACCGCCAGATAGCATTAACTGCTGAGTCTTTATCGTCGGTTGGTCAACAATTCTTAAAAGTTACAGGTAAAGTGACCGACAACACAGGTGGCTCTTTACCCGG
This sequence comes from Bacteroidota bacterium, assembly GCA_030684645.1. Classification (GTDB taxonomy): domain Bacteria; phylum Bacteroidota; class Bacteroidia; order Bacteroidales; family Prolixibacteraceae; genus Aquipluma. The sequence goes on from JAUXUF010000098.1 coordinate 12,928, forward strand.
AGTATCTGTAGTTGTGAAAGGTACCACAATCGGAACGATTACAGATATCAACGGCAATTATTCACTGTCCAATATCCCGGCGAATGCAACTTTGCAATTCTCATTTGTGGGGATGAAAATGCAGGAAATCGCTGTTGGAGGTAAAACAACTATTAGTGTTACGCTTGTAGAAGAAACCATTGGTATTGAAGACGTTGTTGTAATTGGTTACGGAACGGTTAAGAAATCCGATTTAACTGGTTCCGTTGTATCCATAAAGGGCGGTGCCCTCACCGTCCAGTCGGCAGCAAACCCGATGATGGCCCTCCAGGGATCAGCTTCAGGAGTACGGGTAGTATCTTCAGGAGAACCGGGAACTTCTCCAATAGTGAAAATCAGGGGTGTTGGGACAACCGGCAATAGTAACCCTTTATATGTAGTTGACGGCATGATGCTGGACGATGTCAATTTCTTGAATAATAATGACATTGAATCCATTGAAGTATTAAAAGATGCCTCTGCAACTGCAATTTATGGATCGCGTGGTGCAAATGGGGTTATTCTTGTCTCAACCAAAAAAGGCTCCAGTGGAAAACCAACATTTCAACTAAATTTCTATGAAGGTATCCAGTCTCCGCAGCCATTTGATTTGGTTACTGCAGCAGAATACGGACAACTTATTAATGAAGGTAATATTGGACAGGGTAAACCACCTGTTTATCCAAATCCTGAAGCTTTAGGGAAAGGGACACAGTGGTTTAATGAAGTTACTCACCAAAGTTCAATGCGGGATTATCAACTTATGTTTAATCAAAAAACAAAAAATTCCCGTTATTATGTAAGTGTTGGTTATCATGGCAATCCGGGTATTGTTGATAAAAGTGCATACAACAGGTACACTGTCCGGCTAAACAATGAGTATAATCTTACGGATAAGATTAAAGTCGGTCATAATATTTCCTTTATTTCATCCAGTAAGGAGAACTTAAATATGGACAATGTTTTCGGCTGGTTATACCGTGTTAAACCAACAATTTCGGTTTATGACGAAAATGGTAATTTTAATGATGTTGAAGTAGGGTCAAACGGGAATGTTGTTGCAAAAATCTATTATACCAATAATAATTCCAATACGGTCGGGGCAGTTGGAAACGCATACATGGATATCAATTTCCTGAAGGATTTTACTTTCAGGTCAAGCATTGGCATTAACATGCAAAATACACAACAAACTGTATTTAACCCTGTGTTCCAGGTTGGGCAAGGAAATCAGAAAAACGAAATTAGTAACCTGACAAAAACCTGGGGCAGCACAAAAAATTGGCTTTGGGAAAATACGGTTACCTATGATAAAACATTTGGCGACCATCATGTGAATGTATTGGGGGGATATACTGCCCAGGAAAACAATTATGAGTCTTTAGGTGGCAAACGTAATGCCCTTTTTGCCGAAGATAAATCACTTTGGTACCTGAATGCAGGAAGTACGGCAGGACTGACCAACGTTAACGATGCAACCACAAATGCAATCACTTCGCTTTTATTCAGGACTGATTATTCGTTCAAAGGGAAATACATAGTTACAGGCACCTTGCGTGCTGATGCCTCTTCCCGGTTTCCTAAAAGTAACCGTACCGGTTATTTCCCTTCAGTCGCATTAGCATGGAGAATGTCTGACGAAGGTTTTATGAAAGGGATTGATTGGATTTCCAATTTAAAAGTCCGTGGCAGTTGGGGGCAAATTGGTAACGATAAAATTGGTGACTTCAGGTACGTTGCATTAGCGACTACTTCGCTCAGTGATTACGGTATTTTTAATAATCAGATCCAACGGGGATCAACCGTTAATGGATTGGTAAATTCAAATATTACCTGGGAAATCAGCGAGTCAAAAAACATGGGTTTTGAGTTGGGGCTTTTTAAGAATAAGTTTTCAATGGAATTTGATTACTATTCAAGGATAACAAAAGATATGCTTGTTAATGTCGGTGTGCCTGGAACTGTAGGATTGAATGCAACTGAAGGGAACGTTGGAGCGGTAGAAAACAAAGGCGTCGATTTGTCCCTGAACTGGAAAGGAGTCCGCGGTGATTTCTGGTACAATGCCAGGTTGACAGGTACAACGACAAACAACAAAGTCCTTAATTTGGGCACTGAAAAACAGCTCATTGGTGGTTGGAAAGGAGTAACCAGGACTGTCGTTGGCGAACCAATTGGGTATTTCTACGGATATAAGGCAATTGGTGTATTCCAAAACCAGGCAGAAATCGATGCCCACGCTAAACAAACCAATGCCTATCCCGGTGATTTGAAATTTGAAGATATAAATAAGGATGGCATAATTGATGCCAATGACCGGACTAAAATTGGCGAAAGTATTCCAAAACTAATGGCAGGCACCAACATTACTTTAGGGTATAAAAATTTTGAACTGGGAATTGACATGTATGGTACTTTTGGCTCCGATATCTTTAATGCAAAAGCAATGGAATCCTATTCTTCAGAAGATAACTACTCAAAAGAATCTCTTGGCCGCTGGACCGGTGAAGGCACAAGCAATACAATCCCCCGGATTACATTTGGTGGGCCAAATAAAGAATTCTCTACCAGCTGGCTTGGGAATGGTGATTTCTGGAAGATTCAGAATATTAGACTGGCTTACACTGTTAATCCGTCTATTCTGAGAAAAACACCGATATCAATAGCCCAGGTTTATATTAGCGGGAACAACCTCTATTACTTCTCAAACTACAACGGGCCAACGCCTGAAATTGCGAGCAATAATCCGAGAGAGTCCAGTATCGACAGACAAGTGTACCCATTGGTATCAGTCTATAAAATTGGTGCAACAATAACCTTCTAAATTTCCAGAATCATGAAAAATATAAAACACTTATTGATATTAATCCTGATCGTTACAAGTTTCTCGTGTTCCGAAGAATTTCTTGACAAACAACCACTTGGAGAGCCATCTTCCAACATCCTTTACAATACGGAAGGAGGGATCCAGCTAATGCTAAACGCTGTTTACGGGCAGACCAGGGACTTTGGACAATCTGGTTTTGGATGGTTTGTTGTAAAAGAACTTGGTGCCGATGATACTGAGCCAGGCAGTAATGCCGGTGATGGCAGCGTTCCTCGCATGAGGGATTTTAGCAATTTTAAATACCTGACAACGATGAATGAACTAAATTCATTTTGGTCAAGTGGATATGCTTTAATTGCCAAGGCGAACCTGGTAATCCAATATGCTCCGAAAGTAGAATTTAAGGACCCTGCATTACGGGAAAGGTTAATGGCTGAGGCAAAGTTTTTAAGGTCTGAAGTTTACTTTAACCTGGTAAGAGGATGGGGGGGTGTGCCAATTGTTACTGAAGTGGCTGGTAGTCCTGCTGAAGCTTCTGTTGTTGTACCAAGGTCAACTATAGCTGAAGTTTATGCGTTTATTGAAAAGGACCTGAAAGATGCAATTGCAGTCTTACCCTTAAAAAAAGGATATCCTGCAAGTGAATTGGGAAGGGCAACAAAAGGGGCCGCACAAACATTGCTTGCACAGGTTTACCTGCACCAAAATAAATACAGCGATTGTCTGGCACAGGCAATGAATGTAATTAATTCAGGTGAATATCGTATGTTTGATAAATACTTTAAAGTTTCACATCCTGATTATGAAAACAAGGATGAATCTATTTTTGAGATCCAATATACTTACAGGACTGAAAAGGATATGCCAAACACATGGCAACAATGGCAAGGAGTCAGGGGATCCGGAAGTGGATGGGGATTTTTCTCGCCAAGTGCAAACTTTGCCTCTTCATACGTTCCTGATGATCCGCGAAAAGAGTATAATATTTATTTCAAAGGTGAACCTTGGCCATATTCTGGTGAAACAAATATCAAGTGGGAAGCAGGGACAGATCCAAGGGCTAACCAAAAAACCATGATTCCACGTCCATTCCCCGCAGGTTTTGCCGGGCAATCCCCGCTTAACAGGGTAGTTTTAAGATATGCCGATGTATTGTTGATGGCCGCCGAATGTAACAACGAACTTGGAACCACAACTGAGGCGCTGAAATACCTGGAAATGATACGGGCACGGGCACGGGAAGGCAAAAATGTTTTACCTCAAATTACAACTGCCGATAAAATGGCGCTTCGCCACCTGATTTGGGATGAAAGAAGGTGGGAGTTGGCATTGGAAGGCTACCGGGCTTTTGATATCCGCCGTTACAATAAAATTGAACCGGGATTTGCAACAGCGCTGTATCATGCTATCGGAAAAACGGATTACACCGAACCTAAACATTTGTTATACCCAATTCCTCAAGCTGAAATTGATTTTGATGTTAATAAAGTTTTGACCCAAAATCCCGGATGGTAGTCTTTGTATAGTTTTCATAATTTAGTTAGTTTTTTTAATATTTAAAAGGCTGCCTGGTAGGTAACCGGGCAGTCTTTTTTCTAGGATTAGTCATACCTGATTTGTCGTCTTTATTGTTTATATTATGATAAACTAAATGTCATGAAACTGAGACCAATTGTCGTAGTAATTGAAGATATCAGCTCCGGCCTTATTAGAACCCTGTTTATCAAAAATGAAGGGTAAAGAATGGTTTAAATAGCCTGGCTTTAATATTGTGAAATAAAAACAACGAATATTTAGATCAGGAATTACTACTTAAATTAGTTATAAAAAATGAATCTAAAGTCAAAAGTATTACTGATGGCGGCAATAACCGGGATGAATGCGGTAGCAGCTGACAAAAATAAACAACCTAACATTATAATCATACTTGCCGATGATCTCGGCTATAAAGATGTTAGTTACATGGGTTGTAAAGACATTCAAACACCAAACATTGATGCAATAGCAAAAAATGGGGTTTGGTTTACAAATGGTTATACCACTTGTCCTGTTTGTGCGCCAAGCCGTGCCGGTTTGCTTACCGGCCGTTATCAGAACCGATTTGGATTCGAAGACAATCCGGGCCCATACCGCCGGACTAAAGAAACCATCCCGGGTATTCCGCTCAGGGAAAAAAATTTGGGGGAATATTTTAAAGAAATTGGCTATAATACTGCAATAATTGGGAAATGGCACGAAGAAAATGTAAGCCTCCGAAATCCTGTAACTCGGGGTTTTGATAAGTTCTTCGGATTTATTAACGGTGCATCAAGCTATTATATCAACGATAACCACAAGGGTAAATTACTCAGGGAGGAAAGACCAGTTGAAAAAGAGGATGAATACCTGACTGATGCATTGGGAAGGGAAGCAAACCTTTTTATTGAACGAAACAACGACCGTGGCAAGCCATTCCTGTTGTATGTCCCTTTTAACGCGGTGCATGGCCCGTTTCAGGCTCCTGAAGAATACATTAAAAAATTTAACTACATCAAAGATGCGAAACGCAGGGTACTTGCTGCGATGATTTATTCACTGGATGAAAACGTAGGGCGTATTACCTCGAAAGTAAAGGAACTTGGACTGGAAGAAAATACGCTAATCTTTTTCTACAGTGATAATGGGGGCATTTTAAACCTGTCGGATAATGGGACATTACGTTCAGGAAAAGGGGATATTTACGAAGGAGGCATTCGTATTCCTTTTTGTATGCAATGGAAAGGGCATTTGCCTGAAAACAAAAAAATCGACTTTCCGGTCATTTCGCTGGATATCTTACCCACGGCAATTGCTGCTACAGGAAATATCGTAAATAAGGAGTGGCGTTTAGATGGTGAAAATTTGTTGCCTTTTATTTCGGGTGAAAAACAAGGAATTCCGCATAATGTTCTCTACTGGCGGTTCCTCTGGCACCATGCCATCCGCAAAGGCGACTGGAAATTACTTAAACATCGCGATCACCCCGATGTGGAATTATACAATCTGGCCGAAGATATTGGCGAACAAAACGATTTGAGTAAAGCAAGGCCCGAAAAAGTAAAAGAACTTCAACAGCTCTATACCGATTGGTCTGATGTGATGCTTGAACCGCAATGGGGATGGCAGCCCGGGTATTGTGGAAGTTATAAGGTCGAAAAATGAACCTTAATCAAAAGAGAGCACTAAAAAATGAATAATTTAAAAACTATTTTAATAACATTTAGCTTTGGGGCAGGAGCATTACCCAGCTTTTCGAATAACGGCAACGGGAGTCAGCCCCCTAAAAAATTACCGAACATAGTCATTATTTATGCCGATGATATGGGGTATGGCGATGTTGGCTACCATGGTGCCGATGATATCCGCACCCCAAATATCGATAAATTGGCACAAAGCGGCGTGTATTTTACGCAGGGCTATGTATCCTGCTCCATTTGTTCCCCTTCACGTTGCGGGTTGCTGACTGGTATTTATCAGCAGCGGTTTACAAACGGCCAGAATTCAAGGGACGATGACCCGCATATTGAGCTCTTCAAGAAACAGCCGATGATTTCCACAATTTTTAAACCTTTAGGATATCATTCCGGGATAATAGGGAAATGGCATTTGGGTGAGGATGAATCGATGCGTCCCAACAGCCGCGGATGGGATGAATTCTACGGTTTTTTAAGTGGTTCTCATTCATTTTTAAAGGCTACCAAAAAGTTTACAAAGAACAAAGATTTTTGGCCCATGTTCAGGAATGATAAGATGGTTGATTTTGAAGGATACACTACTGAAGTTTTTACCGATGAAGCTGTTGATTTTATTGAAAGAAATAAACCTTCACAATCAGGGAACCCGTTCTTGTTGTATGTAGCATACAACGCGGTTCATTTTCCATGGGAGGTGCCCGATAAATACATCCAAAGGGTTGATTTTATTAAAAGCCAAAACCGACGGTTGTTTGCCGGCATGATGCTGGCAATGGATGATGGCGTTGGCCGGATTTTGGAAACCCTGAAAAAAGAAGGGTTAAGCGATAATACAATTGTTGTCTTTATCAGCGACAATGGTTCTCCCCGCGGGCAATTGGGCGATATGTCGTCAACCGGTCCCTTACGTGGATGGAAAGGAGACTGTTACGAGGGGGGCATCCGTGTTCCGTATATCATTAAATGGCCGGGACAGGTCCAAGCAGGCACACGATACGATAAACCTGTGATCAACCTCGATATCCTGCCTACCCTGGCATCATTTATCGGGCTGAAAGATATCGACCGTTATCATTTTGACGGGGTCAATATTTTTCCCTACCTGAATGGTGAAAAACAACCGGATGAAGCGCCCCACGAAAATTTATACTGGAAACTGGGCAATGATATGGCTATACGGCATGGAGACTGGAAATTAATGGTTGAGTACCAGAAAGAGAATCATGATACGATGTTGTTCAATCTTTCAAATGATTTTGGGGAACGGAGAGATTTAATAACTCAATACCCGGAGAAAGCAAAAGAATTACAGAAACTATATAAACAATGGGAACATTCACTTCCAGGGATTAAATAAAAAATGTATTTCTAACTAAAAATAACTGAGATGGCATCTGGAAAAAAAATTAACAGGCGAAAGTTTATTGCCCAGACTGCCGCCACAGGACTGGGATTAACGATTATTCCGTCCCATGTACTTGGTGGACAGGGAAGAACTGCTCCGAATGATAAATTGAACGTTGCCCTGATTGGCTCAGGAACTCAAGCTTTGAAACTACTACCTGATTGGCTAAAACGGGATGAATTACAGTTTATTTCGGTTTGCGACCCCAACAGGGAAAGTTACGATTATCCGTTGTGGGGAAAACCGAAAGGAGAAACCCAAGGCGCTCCTGGCGGACGCGAAATCGGTTGTAAATGGATAAATGAGTTTTACGCGGTAAAAAACGGTAAAAATTCGTATGATGGATGTTCGGTTTATGCCGATTTCCGTGAACAGTTGGAAAGAGAAAAAGATTTGGATGCGGTGTTTATTATGACTCCTGACCATTTACACGCAACCATTGCACTGGCCGCGATGAAGAAAAAATTGAGTGTTGCCACACACAAACCAATTGCGAACTTCATGCACGAAATACGTCTGGCCTGTAACATGGCAAAAGAAACAGGGGCCGCTACACAATGTTTTGCCTTCCAGGATCCGAAGGAACTTTATACGCTGAAAGCATGGATTGACAGTGGTATGATTGGAAAGGTGAAAGAGTTGCACCGCTGGACAAACCGCCCAATGTGGCCTCAAGGCTCGCCATATCTTCCCGAAGAAAGACCCATCCCTGAAGGGTTTGACTGGCAACTCTGGCTTGGCCCATCAACCGACCGCCCGTATTCTCCCGGTTACACGCATACTGTTTTCAGGGGCTGGTATGAATTTGGCGCCGGATGCCTGGCCGATATGGGTTATTACGGCTTTTGGAAAGACTGGCGGGTTTTAAATCTGGGTATGCCTGACAATGCTGAGGGATCGGCCAGCTTCACTTGCGAAATAAAGGATTTCAGAAGTTCCCGGGTGAAAAACAACCTGAGCTACCCGCATGCTGCAACTTTATACTGGGAGGTCCCGGTTAACGGGAAAAACGAAACCATAAATGTCTATTGGTATGAAGGTGGAATCAGACCCAATACGCCAAAGTCATTGATCAGGAAAGGCAGGAAAATGCCAGCGGATGGGGTCATGTTTATTGGTGAGAAAGGAACAATCCTGGCTGGCTATGGATACGATGATCCCGTTGTACTGGATGTTAAGGATACTGATAAAGCGATTACTTCAATAAAAATCCCGAAGGTTGAATTGATCGACCAGACAACAGAGATGATCAATGCCTTTAAAGGAATAAAACCTTCAAGAGGAAATTTTGAAAATGTACAGACCGTGGCCGAAGCCATTTGTTTGGGCAACCTGGCCATCCGTATGAGCGACCGGCTGGAATGGGACAATGATAACCTGAAAGTGACCAACCTCCCGGAGGCCAATGGGTTCGTCTCCCGCGTGTATCGCGAAGGCTGGGAACTTTAAATGAATAATAACTAATTTCTAATAATAATCAACAAAAATTAAAACCATGAAAAATTTTAATCTTGTATTAGTAGCAGGGCTTATCCTGTTTTTCTTCCCGGGAACTAGTTTCTCCCAGAATAAGTGTGTTTTTGAAAAAGAGGGTTACATACAGTTGTTTAATGGCAAAGATTTAACCGCATGGAAAATTCCGGAAGGTGATAATGGCCACTGGTCGGTAATTGATGGCGTAATCGATTACGATGCCCGGTCAGAAGCTAAAGGGGACAAGAGCCTTTGGACAAAACAGGATTTCAAAGATTTCAAACTACACATTGAATGGCGTTTTAAAGGTTATGGAGACCACTTGTTTCCCCTTCCAACCATTTTGCCCAGCGGAGATTACTGGCGTGATGAAAATGGTAAAATTATTGAGCCACTGGGTCCAAATTGCGACTCGGGAATTCTTTTAAAAGGTGCAGGCCAGGCAAACCTTTGGTGCTGGTCGGTTGGTTCCGGTGAGTTATGGACGGTCAGAAATGATAAATCGTTATCTCCTGAAGTCCGTGCAGCTGCAGTCCCCAAAGAAAATGCGGATAAGCCGGTAGGGCAATGGAACGCTTTTGACATTACCGTTATCGGCGACAGGGTCACAATTGTCAATAATGGCATCGTGGTCATCAACAATGCCTTGTACCCCAGTATGGTTGTTAATGGGCCTATTGGCTTGCAACATCACGGCGGTATAAATGAAAAAACCGGAAAGCTTAAAGGAGCATCGAGCCTGGTGCAGTTTCGTAATATCTGGATTAAAGAACTTTAAAAAATCAGAGATATGTCTTTTGAATTTGGATAGTTCCATGACTTAAAAGAAAAACAACAATAGCTTGAAATATGGGTTAATCAATTAAATCGTACCTATGAAAATATTAAATACAGGAATGATTGCAATGACTGGTTTGTTATCAGTCGGAACTGCAAGTCAACAAAGTGCCATTGCAATGGAAAAGGCCAAGACATCGAATCCCAATATTATTGTATTCTTTTGCGACGATATGGGCTATGGGGATATTGGTACTTTTGGACACCCCACGATTCGTACGCCTAACCTTGACCGTATGGCTGAAGAAGGGCAAAGATGGACAAGTTTTTATGCCGCTGCGCCGGTATGCACCCCTAGCCGCGCTGGACTTATAACAGGCAGGCTACCCATACGTTCGGGCATGTGCAGTGAAAAAAAACGTGTTTTATTTCCGGATTCTAAAGGTGGGCTGATTCCTTATGAAATAACCATTGCTTCCATGCTAAAAAACGCTGGTTATTCTACAACATGTATCGGGAAATGGCATTTGGGAGATCAACCTCAGTTCTTGCCCAATGCCCATGGGTTTGACTATTATTTTGGAATTCCATACAGCAATGACATGGATCGGGTTGATGGACCGGATTATCATGATGCCTGCATGCATCCTAAAATTGATTATTTCAATGTACCCCTTATGAGAAATCCTGAGGTAATAGAAAGGCCTGCTGATCAAAATACCATAACAAAGCGCTATACAGAAGAAGCTATTAAGTTTATCTCACAGAAAAGAGATAATCCTTTCTTTCTTTATTTGGCCCATTCGATGGCCCATGTTCCATTATTCCGGTCAAAGGACTTTGCAAATAAAAGTTTAAGGGGAATTTATGGAGATGTTGTCGAAGAGCTGGACTGGAGTATGGGGGAAATATTAGATAAACTCAGGGAAACGGGGCTCGATAAGAATACCCTTGTCATATTTACTTCTGATAACGGTCCTTGGACTATTTTTAATGAAAACGGAGGTTCCGCTGGTTTGCTAAAAGGCGGTAAAGGTTCAACCTATGAAGGGGGGATGAGGGAGCCAACGATCTTCTGGTGGCCAGGTAAATTAAAGCACACGGTAATCATGGACTGCGCTTCAACGCTTGATTTATTTCCAACATTCTGCAGTTTAGCTGACTTAAAAGTACCTTCCGACAGGATTTATGATGGTTACGATTTATCTCCTTTAATGTTTGGAACAGGCAAAAGTAAGCGCGATGTCATTTTCTATTCTCGGGATACTGAAGTCTTTGCTGTTAGAAAAGGTGACTACAAAGTTCATTTCAAGACTCAGGATGGTTATGGTCAGGATAAACCCGTGATTGAGAACCCTCCTTTATTGTACAACATCAATGTTGATCCATCTGAAAAGTACAATATTGCAGAGAAACATCCTGAAGTTATTGCGGAAATGAGAAAGATATTGGAAAGGCATCAGGCTAGTGTGGTGCAAGTTGAAAATCAACTTGAGAAGTGATTTCTTACAAGAGATGTTAAAGCAAATTAAGCAGTTAACGGATATTAAATGCAAACAACTATGAAAATAAATAACTACCTGTCTTTAGCTGTTATACTGTTGGTTTCATCGTCATCCAAAGCAAGTGGAATAAAAGATAAGCCAAACGTCATCCTGATCATGGCCGATGACATGGGTTATGAATGTTTGGGCAGCAATTGTTCTTTAAGTTACCAAACACCTAATCTCGACCGGCTGGCCAGTCAGGGTATCCGTTTTACCCATTGCATTTCACAGCCACTTTGTACCCCTTCACGGGTAAAAATTATGACCGGAAAATACAATTACCGGAATTACGAATATTTTGAATACCTGAACCCCAATCAAAAGACTTTTGGTAATTACATGAAAGAAGCAGGTTATTCGACCTGTATCGCTGGGAAATGGCAGTTAAATGGGATAGCCCATAACCTTCCGGGCAATGATGACATCGATCGCCCTCACCACTTTGGGTTCGATGAGTATTGCCTCTGGCAATTGAACAAACCCAAAAGTGAAGGGGAGCGTTATGCCAACCCCCTGATTATTCAAAACGGAAAGAAGCTGGAAGGGCTGGAGAATTCATATGGGCCTGATATCTTCAGTGATTTTGTTTGTGATTTTATCGATCGGAATTCTGATAAACCATTCTTTATTTATTATCCGATGGTCCTTGTCCACGATCCTTTCGTTCCCACCCCTGATTCGCCCGAATGGGCCGATCCTTCCAAAAGATACGAAAAGAACAACCGCCATTTTAAAGAAATGGTTGAATATGCCGATAAATTAGTCGGGAAAGTTGAATCAAAACTGAATGAAAAAGGACTTTTGGAAAATACTGTTCTTGTTTTTGTTGGCGACAACGGGACAAATGTCAATATAATTACAAAAACCAAGTCTGGCCCCATAAAGGGAGGGAAATCCTTTACTATCGACGCGGGCGTGCATGTTCCCTTGATTGCCAGTTGGCCAAAATTCATGAAAAAAGGAAGAGTTTATGAACCGCTCATTGAATTTTCCGATTTCCTTCCCACCCTCATCGAAGCCGCTGGAACATCAAAGCCGGCTGAAGGCATTGACGGTATAAGTTTCCTTTCGGTGCTGAAAGGAGGAAACGGCCCAACAAGAGAAACCGTATTTGTGCATTACGATCCTCAATGGTATCAAGCAAGCAAGAACCGAAACCGTTTTACACAGACCATCGAATATAAACTTTACCGTGACAACCGGTTTTTTAAATTAGCGGACGATCCGCTGGAACTTCATCCGCTGACAACAATCTCTCAAGAAGAGAGTAAAGTCCGGTCTGAATTACAGGAGATTTTGAACAAGGCTGAAAAAGAGAGCCCCTGGATTATCGAAAGGAAATAGTGCAGACCAAATTTTTAAAAAGAAATATTTTTTTAGGGTTTATAATAAAAACTATACTTTACCATGAATAAACTTTTAAAACGTTCACTTTTTGTCGGGCTTGCTGCAACGCAGCTCCCTGTTTTCAGTGCTCCGGCTGAAAAGCAACAAAATCCCAACATTGTTCTCATTTTTATGGATGATATGGGATATGGTGATTTAAGTTGCTATGGGGCAAGTCAATACAAAACGCCCAATCTCGACCGGATGGCTGCCCAGGGCATTCGATTTACCAATTTCCTATCTGCCCAGGCGGTCTGCAGCGCTTCGCGTGCCGGAATTTTAACCGGATGTTACCCAAACCGGGTAGGCATTTCAGGAGCTTTGATGCCTGATGCAAAAATCGGCTTAAACCCATCGGAAGAAACCATTGCCGAAGTTGTGAAAAAAAGAAATTACAAAACCTGTGCCATTGGGAAATGGCATTTGGGCTATCAACGTGAGTTTTTGCCTCTGCAGCAGGGTTTCGATGAATATCTCGGCCTGCCATATTCGAACGATATGTGGCCGGTAAATTTTGATGGTAAACCTGCAGCTGAAAATTCAAATAAAGCCAGGTATCCGGTTCTTCCGCTGATTGAAGGCAATGAAAAAATCAGGGAAATTAAAACACTCGATGACCAATCCCAACTTACCACCATTTATACAGAAAAGGCTGTACGGTTTATTTCTGAGAACAAGATGAATCCGTTTTTTCTATACGTGGCCCATTCGATGACGCACGTTCCGCTGGCAGTTTCAGCTAAGTTTAAAGGCAAAAGTGAACAGGGTTTGTTTGGCGATGTGATGATGGAGATTGACTGGTCGGTGGGACAAATTATGAAAGCGCTTGAAAAAAACGGTCTCGAAAAGAATACGCTGGTCATTTTTACTTCGGACAACGGGCCCTGGCTGAATTTTGGCAACCACGCCGGATCAACCGGAGGGTTGCGCGAAGGCAAAGGGAACAGTTTCGAAGGCGGTCAGCGCGAACCTTGCCTGATGAAATGGCCGGGACACATTGCCGAAGGTACGATCTGCAACAAACTGGCATCAACTATCGACATCCTGCCCACGCTTGCCACAATTATCAACTCACCGCTTCCGGAGAAAAAGATTGACGGGGTGAATATTTTACCGCTTCTGCTTGGTGACGAAAATGCCAATCCGCGCGAATCCTTTTTATACTATTACCGGAAGAACAGTCTGGAAGCAGTCAGGAAAGGGACCTGGAAACTGGTTTTTGCCCATCCCGGCCGGACCTATATCGGGTTCAAGCCCGGAGTGGATGGGTTCCCCGGAAAAACAAATGAAAATTTTCAGTTTGAAGAAGGTTTGTATGATTTGCGGCGCGATCCGGGCGAACGATACGATGTAAAGGAATATTATCCTGAAGTTGTTGCTGAGCTGAAAAAACTGGCCGATGAAGCCCGTCTCGATTTGGGTGACGATATTCAGCAAATGCCTGGTAAAAACCGGAGAGAACCCGGACGAATAACTGAGAAATAAACGAACAGTGTTTCCAATAAAAGTCCCGTCGGGACGGTATATTGGTAGCCCCGGCTTTTAAGCCGGGGTTAAGCGTTCGCAAGTATTTTAGCGCCGTTTAGTAATTTTGTTAAAAGTGTATTACAAGCATCGGCGCAACGATTAGAATCTTTCAAAATGCAGTAAATTAAATAACTTAATCATGAACAAAACAAATGTTTTAACCATGCTGAGCCTATGCTCTGCCGGTATTTTGCCTGCATTTAGTGAACAGGCCCCTAAACAAACCCGCCCAAACATTCTTTACATCATGAGCGACGACCATGCTTATCAGGCCATCAGCGCCTATGGTCATGGCTTAAATCAAACCCCCAACATCGACCGCCTTGCCAATGAAGGGGCCTTGTTTACAAGAGGCTTTGTAACCAACTCCCTTTGCGCACCAAGCAGGTCGGTGCTCCTCACGGGTAAATTCAACCACTTAAATGGAAAAATCGATAACCGTGGCTCTTTCGACTGGGACCAGATGAACTTTCCGAAACTTTTGCAACAGAATGGTTATCAGACTGCGTTAATCGGTAAAATCCATTTGAGTGGTAACCCACAGGGTTTTGATTACTCGAATGTTTTGCCAGGACAGGGAAATTATTACAATCCCGATTTTATTGAGAATGGCGTAGAAAAGCAATATCAAGGCTATGTCACCACCTTAACCACCCAGTTTGCGCTTGACTGGCTCGATAAAAAGCGTGACAAATCGAAACCATTCTGCCTGATGTTGCACGAAAAGGCGCCCCACCGCAACTGGCAGCCTGAAGAGAAATATCTTAACCTGTACGAAGACCATGATTTCCCGGTTCCGGACAATTACTTTGATGACTATAGCGGAAGGGGTACCGCGGCACACACCCAGGAGATGGAAATAGCGAAATACATGAGTTGGGGACCGGATTTGAAATTTGAGAACGATCCCTATACCGGAAAGCCCACAAAGTTGATGAATAATCTTAAACGCTTTAACGAGGCACAACTGAAAGCCTGGAGGGCAGCTTATAACCCACGGAATGAGGCCTTCATGAAAAACAAACCCGAAGGGAAAGATTTGGCTATTTGGAAATATCAGCGCTATATGCGGGATTACCTGCGATGCATCAAATCGGTTGACGATGCGGTAGGCGAGGTCCTTGATTATTTGAAGGCAAACGGGCTGGATGAGAATACGATCGTTATTTACACCTCAGATCAGGGCTTTTACCTTGGCGAACATGGATGGTTTGATAAACGCTTTATGTACGAAGAATCTATGCGTACCCCTCTGTTGGTCCGTTATCCAAAGGAAATTAAAGCAGGCACAGTGGTTTCGGCTTTGGTACAGAACCTCGATTATGCACCCACCATCCTGGATTATGCCGGCGTACCAAAACCGGCTGAAATGCAGGGAGAATCATTTCGAGGGTTGGCATCAGGCAAGGATGTAAAAAATTGGCGCGAAGCTATTTACTATCATTATTATGAATATCCGGCCGAGCATCGTGTAAAGAGGCACTACGGGATACGTACCAACCGGTTCAAACTAATTCATTTTTATTATGATATAGATGAATGGGAACTTTACGATTTAGAAAAAGACCCGCACGAGATGCACAGTGTTTACAATGACCCGGCTTATGCCGAAGTGCAGGCCAGGTTGCATAAACAACTTGATGGGCTTCGGGAAAAATACAAAGACAAGCCAGGGTTAATGGAGACGTTTCCCGCCAAAAAATAATTTTCCACCAATATAAAAAGCGACAATCATGCAAATGGATTCAATCAGGCAAATACAAAAAATCCTTTTTGTCGGCCTGCCAATTACCTTGCTTGGGCAAGTTACAGAAGCCCGGTTCCCTAAAAAGAACCTGAATGTGGTGGTTTTCACGGCCGATGATTTAGGGCCTGACGGAATGGGGGTTGGTGCATTCGGGGCAAAGATAAAGGGCATTACGCCCAATATTGATAAGGTATTCACGCAAATTGATTATTTAAGCAGCAACAAATATTGGCCTATGCGTTGTGTGCAGGATAAAGAATATGGTTACATCTTCAATCCCTGGAGTGATGGAAAGGCCGCCTATCATAATGCCAATGAAGGAGAGACTTTTAAGGCAATGGAGCAAGAAGGGAAAACCAAT
>JAUXUF010000105.1 GCA_030684645.1 Bacteroidota bacterium
GAACAATGCAGGTATTACCAAAGATACTTTATTGATGCGCATGTCTGAAGATCAATGGGATGCTGTGATTAACGTAAATCTTAAATCGGTTTTCAACTTTACGAAGGCTGCTCAAAAAATTATGCTGAAACAAAAATCAGGTTCCATAATCAATATGAGTTCTGTGGTTGGAGTCAGTGGAAATGCCGGTCAATCGAACTATTCAGCCTCAAAGGCAGGAATCATCGGTTTCACCAAATCAATTGCCAAAGAACTTGGCTCACGCGGAATCCGCTCGAATGCAATTGCCCCCGGCTTTATCATTACCGAAATGACAGCCAAAATTCCGGAAGATGCACGTAAACTATGGGAAGCAAGTATTCCGTTAAAACGCGGCGGAACTCCTGAAGAAGTTGCAAAAGTTGCCATTTTCCTCGCATCCGATCTCTCTTCTTATGTTAGCGGCCAGGTCATCAACGTATGTGGTGCCATGAATACTTAGAAAAGTATCCCTTTAAAAACAAAAAACCAGGCACAAACCTGGTTTTTTGTTTTTCTATTTCTTAGGTGTGGAAGATAAAATCCTGATTTTTATTTTTTCATTTTTTTTGTCAAAACCGACAGAGATAGTATCTCCCTGAACTACTGAGGTTTTAATGATCACTTCAGCCATATCGTCTTCCAGATATTTTTGGATAGCACGTTTCAGAGGCCTGGCTCCAAATTGTGTATCGTATCCTTTATCCGCAATAAAGTCTTTGGCAGCAGCCGATATTTTCAATTTGTAGTTCAGCGAATTAACCCGATCGTACAATCCTTTTAATTCAATATCGATAATCTCGTGAATGTGTTCTTTCGTTAAAGAATTGAACATGATCACATCATCCACGCGATTTAGAAATTCAGGCGCAAAAGTCTTTTTAAGCGCTTTTTCGACAATGAATTTGGCATGATCGCCTTCATCAGCAGTTGAGCTTTGAGTCGCGAATCCAACTCCCCGGCCAAACTCAGACAATTGACGGGAACCAATATTAGAGGTCATGATAATAATCGTATTCTTGAAATCAATGCTACGACCCAAACTATCTGTCAATCGTCCTTCATCCAATACCTGAAGAAGCAAATGGAATACGTCCGGATGAGCCTTTTCGATTTCATCCAGAAGAACAACGCAATAAGGTTTCCGTCGAACTTTTTCGGTTAACTGACCGCCTTCTTCATAGCCCACATATCCGGGAGGGGCGCCAACTAATCTGGAAACGGAGAATTTTTCCATATATTCGCTCATATCAACCCGTATCAGTGAGTCAACACTATCGAATAAATATTGAGCCAAAACCTTGGCCAGCTGTGTTTTTCCTACGCCAGTTGGTCCTAAAAAAATGAACGACCCGATTGGTTTATTTGGGTCTTTCAGCCCGGCGCGATTTCGTTTAATCGCCTTTACTATTTTAGCAATTGCATCAGCCTGGCCAACAACACTTCCCATGAGCTTTTTGCCCATATCCATCAGTCTCATACCTTCTGCCTGAGCTATCCGTTGTACTGGAATACCCGACATCATGGCCACCACTTCGGCAACTTTTTCTTCGGTGACGGTTTCGCGGTGACTGATCAATTCCTTTTCCCATTCTTCCTTTTCCTGATCGAGCAATTGTAACAAACTTTTTTCTTTGTCGCGGTGATTGGCTGCCAGTTCAAAATTCTGGCTTTTCACCGCCTTTATTTTTTCCTCTTTTGTTTTTTCAATTTTCTCTTCAAGTTTCAAAATACGATCCGGAACATTGATGTTCGAAATGTGCACACGCGAACCGGATTCATCCAGAGCATCAATGGCTTTGTCAGGTAAAAAACGATCGGGAATATACCTGGCTGTCAGTTTGACGCAAGCCTCAATAGCATCCGGAGTGTATATCACATTGTGATGATCCTCATACCTTGATTTAATGTTGTTCAGAATTTCAATGGTTTCATCAACCGAGGTCGGCTCAACCATTATTTTCTGAAACCTTCTTTCCAAAGCGCCATCTTTTTCAATCTGCTGTCGATATTCATCCAGGGTGGTAGCTCCAATGCACTGGATTTCGCCACGTGCCAAGGCTGGTTTAAGCATATTCGCAGCATCAAGTGAGCCCGTTGCCCCGCCTGCTCCAACAATGGTATGAATTTCGTCGATGAAGAGGATCACGTTGCTAACCTTCGATAACTCGTTCAGAATAGCTTTCATTCGTTCCTCGAACTGTCCTCTGTATTTAGTTCCGGCAACAATTGAAGCAATATCCAGACTCACCACTCTTTTATCAAACAATACCCTTGAGACCTTTTTTTGAACTATCCGTAAAGCAAGTCCTTCAGCAATAGCTGATTTGCCTACTCCAGGCTCTCCAATCAGTATCGGGTTATTTTTCTTTCTTCTGGAAAGTATCTGAGCTAAACGTTCAATTTCGCGTTCCCTACCAACAATCGGATCCAGGCTATTTTCTTCGGCCGCCTTGGTTATATCTACACCAAAATTATCCAGAACCGGAGTTTCCGATTTAGGATTTGCAGGTTTTTTGGTTGAAGATGAAGAAGCTGCTCCTCCACCTGGCGGTTTAGAAAAGCTATCATCAGCATCATCATCTTCGTCATCAAATTCTGATTTGGACTCCGGATTTTTGTAATCTTCCAATCTTGATTTCAAAATAAAGTAATTAATGTGATTTTCGTTTAGAATGTTGCTGATCAGACTTTCTTTATCTTTAATTAAAGCCAGCAGAAGATGACCGGTATTAATAGTAGTGCTGTTAAAGGCACGAGCTTCCAGGTAAACCAGTTTCAAAGCTTTTTCAGCCGATTTCAGTAACTGCACAGATGCCTGGGAATCAATATCTTTACCTGTTCTGATCTTTTCTTCTATTGATTGTTTTATTTCAGACAGATTAATACCCAGATTCGTAAGAATTTCAATGGCTATGCCTTCTCCATCTCTCAGGATCCCAAGAAAAATATGCTCTAGCCCGATGCTTTCATTGCCTAACCGGATGGCTTCCTCCCGGCTGTATGAAAGTACATCTTTAATTCGTGGTGAAAATTGTGAATCCATATTCATTGTCACATTAATAAATTACGTCACCAAAATAACAAAAAGTATTCCTAAAAGTTGGTAAAAGTTTTTTACGTTAAATTTTCTTTCATCAAATTTACTCAATAATTGTTAAGCTTTGAGTTTAATTTACTGATTTTTTGAACATTGCATTGTTAAAATCTTATTCCAAAATAACCAATGAAAAGCATTTAAATCGCTTGATTCAAGAAGTATTTTTGTATTTTTGTCAGTCAAAATTTTTATGCAAAAAATATTAAAAGGAGAAGTAAATGGCTGAAGGCGAAAAAATTATCAAGATTAATATTGAAGAGCAAATGAAATCTGCTTACATCGATTATTCGATGTCTGTCATTGTTTCGAGAGCACTTCCGGATGTAAGAGATGGTTTAAAGCCTGTACATCGTCGTGTTTTATTTGGAATGAGTGAATTGGGAACCGGTTCCAATAAGCCATATAAGAAATCGGCAAGGATTGTCGGGGAAGTTTTAGGGAAATTCCACCCACATGGTGATTCATCAGTTTATTTTACCATGGTACGAATGGCACAGGAATGGTCATTGCGTTATCCATTGGTCGACGGACAGGGGAACTTCGGGTCTGTCGATGGTGATAGTCCGGCTGCAATGCGTTATACAGAAGCACGTTTATCAAAAATTGCAGAAGAAACACTTTCCGATCTGGAGAAAAATACGGTAGATTTTCAGCCGAACTTCGATGAATCGCTGAAAGAACCCACCGTGCTGCCTACCCGAATACCAAATTTGTTGGTGAACGGAGCATCGGGCATTGCAGTTGGTATGGCTACCAATATGCCTCCACACAATTTATCTGACACCATCGATGCAATTATTGCATACATTAATAATCCTGACATTGATATACAGGATCTGATTCTGATTATTAAAGCGCCTGATTTTCCAACCGGGGGAATCATCTACGGATACCAGGGAGTTAAGGATGCCTTCGAAACTGGAAGAGGACGGATTGTCGTCCGCGGGAAAGCGCATATCGAGGTTGGTTCAAATGGCAGGGAAAAGATTGTCATCACTGAAATTCCGTATATGGTGAATAAAGCAGAACTTATTATAAAGACTGCTGAATTGATCAATGAGAAAAAGATTGAAGGAATTTCGAATGTGAATGATGAATCAGACCGCGACGGAATGCGCATCGTTTTTGATATCAAACGAGATGAAATTTCGAATGTCGTTCTGAACAAACTATACAAATTCACTCAACTTCAGAATAGCTTCAGTGTAAATAATATTGCCCTGGTTAAAGGCAGGCCTAAAATGCTTAACCTGAAGGATCTAATTCATTATTTTGTTGAGCACCGGCATGATGTTGTTATCCGGAGAACTCAATTTGAATTGGATCAGGCTGAAAAGCGCGCTCATATCCTGGAAGGGCTTATCATTGCCAGTGACAATATTGAAGAAGTAATCGCCATTATTCGGGCTGCGAAAAACCCGGACGAAGCCAGGCTAAATCTGATTGAACGATTTAATTTATCTGATATTCAGTCACGTGCCATTGTTGAAATGCGTTTGCGTCAGTTGACTGGTCTCGAACAGGATAAATTACATCAGGAATACGAGGACATACTGAGTCTGATTGAACATCTGAAAAGCATATTGGCAGATGTCGAACTGCGTATGGAAATAATTAGAAATGAGCTCATTGAGATTAAAGACAAATATGGTGACGGTCGTAGAACCGAGATAGTCCCCAATGCCGAAGAATTCAATCCTGAAGATTTTTATGCCGATGAAGAAATGGTTATTACAATTTCTCATCTGGGATATCTCAAACGCACCCCGTTAACTGATTTTAAAACTCAGGGTAGGGGAGGTATTGGCTCAAAGGGCAGTACAACCAGGGATTCTGATTTCCTTGAACATATGTTAAATGCCTCAATGCATAATACGTTACTTTTGTTCTCAGAAAAAGGTAAGTGCTTCTGGCTGAAAGTTTACGAAATTCCTGAAGGAACAAAAACCTCAAAAGGCCGCGCTATTCAGAATGTAATTAATATTGAACAGGACGATAAAATTCTGGCATATATTAATGTATTAAATCTTACTGACCCGGAATACATCAATAATAACTTCATCATTCTTTGTACGAAAAAAGGAATAATTAAAAAAACCTCGCTTGAAGCATATTCACGTCCACGTCAGAACGGAGTAAATGCAATTACCATCAGGGAAGATGATCAGCTTTTTGAAGCCCGGATGACCAATGGGAATCACCACATTATGATGGCTGTCCGTTCAGGTAAAGCTGTTCGTTTTGAGGACAGCAGCGTTCGTCCTATAGGAAGAACAGCTTCCGGAGTTCGTGGAATAACCCTTGGGCACGATCAGGATGAAGTGGTTGGCATGGTTTGTGTTGAGAATGAAAACGAAGACATTCTGGTTGTTTCGGAAAATGGCTACGGTAAACGATCCAAAATTGGGGACTACCGGTTAACACACCGAGGTGGAAAAGGAGTTAAAACGATTAATGTAACAGAAAAAACCGGTCAGGTAATTACAATAAAAAGTGTAGATGAAAGCAACGATTTGATGATCATTACTCAAGTTGGGCTTACCATCAGGATGTCAATTTCAGCGCTTCGTATAATTGGACGAACTGCTCAGGGGGTACGATTGATTAATCTGAAAGAAGGAGATAAAATTGCATCCATTACCATCGTACCGACGTCAGAAGAACCGGATGAAATTATAGAAATTCCAGATCAAAATATTGAATTATCGGAAGACGAAAACGGTCAGCCGGATGAATAATTAATGACAAATCATTAAATTTATAGAATAAACAAACTTTTAATTACAATGAAGAGAACGACAATTTTATTTGTTTTACTTTTTGCCGTAACATGCGTATTCGCTCAGAAAGGCAAAGTAACCAGTGCTTTAAGTTATAAAGAAACCGGTAAGCTCGACAAAGCAGTGGAAGCAATCGAAGAAACTATCGATGCAACCAACCCTAAAACAGACGGTTCAATTACATGGCCAAGAACCTGGGAGGTTCGTGGAGAAATTTACCAGGCTGTATTTCAATCGAAAGAAGAGAATTACAAGAAACTGAGTAATGATCCATTAACTGTTGCTCTTGATTCTTATTTAAAAGCTTTACAACTCGATGACAAAGATCGTTTTTCGAAGAGTGTAAAAATTAAACTCACTCTGCTGATCGGAGATCTTACAAATCAGGCGGTAGCTGCTTTTAATGAAGAAAACTATGAAAAAGCCATGAAATCGTTCGAAGAAATTATGTCCATTGAACAAATACCTGTTTATAAAGCAGATGATCCAAATGCTGTTGATACCGTTATCATCTTCAATGCTGGTTTGGCTGCGTACAATGCTAAGAAATACGACAAAGCTATTGAATATTACAAACAGGCTGCCAAGTACAAATACAATGGTGCAAAAACTTATTCGCTGATTTCAAATTGCTATATTGAGAAAAAAGATACGATAAGTGCCTTACAGGTATTACAGGACGGATTAAAAGAATATTCCGGAAACGGAACTTTACTGGTCGAGGTTATTAATATTTACATTAATGCCAATAAAGTAGATGATGCTATAAAATATTTGAATATTGCGATAGAACAAGATCCGACGAATGCAACATTTCATTTTGCACAAGGATCTATGTATGATAAACTCCAGAAGACAGATGAAGCTACTGCCTGTTACCTGAAAGCGATAGAAATTAAAGAGGATTACTTCGATGCTTATTACAACCTGGGGGCATTATACTATAATAAAGGAGTAAAACAGGTTGATGTTGCCAATGCAGTTCCGAGCAACCAGCCTGAAAAATATGAAGAAGAAAAGAACAAGGCAGATATAGAGTTTAAAAAAGCAATTCCTTATATGGAAAAAGCTCATGAAATAAATCCAACTGATAAGTTTACAATGGAATCGTTAAAAACATTGTACTATCGGTTGAAAATGCTTGATAAGCATGCAGAGATCATCGAAAAAATGAAAAACCTTCAATAGTCAATCATGTAAAGAAGGAGTTTTCGCTCCTTCTTTTTTATTGTATTTAAATAACATAATATTAATTCTAAGACAAATATACAAATAAGCATTCATTCAAAAGTTATCATAATTAAGTCAATATCCTGCGTCTGTTTTATCTGATCTTACCACAACCTAATAATATCGAATTCTCCTGAAAGATGTGCAATTACACTTAAACTAATCAATCTTCAAATCCTGTATTGTTATTTTTTCTCTAATCTGAGAAATATGCCATTTATATTTAAACTTGTTACATTTGTAACACACGAAGGGGACTCTTTCAATTCATTCATCTCAAATCAATACTTTCAAGCTGTTTACAATTGTAAACATTGCAATTAAAATGATTAATTTTATTTAAGCTGAGGACCAGAATTCGTAACAAAGGAAGATTGAAAGTCTCTCCTTTCAACTCAGTTAGCTTGTTACTGTTCAGATATATTTCTTCCACTTTTTACATATATTGGATGGATTCAGGAACCGATTCCAATTGATTTTGCGAAACATCAAGAATTTTAACATTGCTCATCTCCCCTATCGATTGTGGCAAACCTGAAAGTCTGTTCTTTGTTAGCAATAACTCTTTTAGTCCGATCAGTTTTCCAAAGCTTTCAGGCAAATCAATTAATTGGTTTTCTGCAATAATCAACTCTTTCAGGTTTACCAAATTACCAATCTGATTGGGCAAATGTTGAAGATTATTTTTTCCTAAACGCAGAATTTCCAGCTTATTTAGCTGACAAAGTTTGTTTTCCTGTAGTTTGAGCTCTTTCAGTTTGACCAAAGCCCCAATTCCATCAGGAATTTCAGTTAATTTGTTATTATTCAGGTCAAGTCTCTGAAGATTAGTAAGTTTAAATAAGAAATCCGGAAGTTTTTCAAGCTGGTTATAGCCTAATTTTAAAACCTGGAGATTCAGAAGTTTGCCAATATTCTCGGGCAGGACACTTAATTTTTGGTTTTCAAGATTGAGTATGGCAGCTGGATATTCCGGATCATGCTGACCCCCTAGTACCCCGGTGATTTAACAGTATTTTTTCGGATTTTCGTGCGTGTTTTGCATGACAGTCCGGCAGATGCTGACCCCCCTGGAATTGAAAAAAGAGGTAAAAAATCCGGA
>JAUXUF010000111.1 GCA_030684645.1 Bacteroidota bacterium
GCTGATCTTCACCTGATCCTGGTAGGATGGCGGGATCAGATCGACATCGAACTCTTCAGGCAGGTTTTCAAATCTGAACCAGCCAACAGGGTCTCTGGCGTGTACATAAGAAGTTAATCGGGCACCGTTTTTCCAATTGATGCTTGCAGTTGCATCATCAAGATTTAATTCAGCATCGGCAAGTATGAAATTTTTTGTGAATTTAAACTCAAGCGCAGCTCCCGGAATTTTTGTTGGAGCAGGTTCCCTGTCATAAGGATGATCAAAATATTCCTGTACCGGTTTATAGTTATTATTCAGTCTTTGCTCTACGATCCATTGATAGCTGAATTCCTTCCTGTGCAGGCCTTTCATAGGCCGGCTATCCCATAAGTCAGCTCTATCCAGAGAAAAGCGTATGTTTTTATTTTTCTCCCAAACCAGCGAACCTAACATGCCATTTCCAAGGGGTATGGCTTCATCCCATTGTGTGGGAATTGGATTGAATTGACGCACCCTGTGCTGAGCCATAACAGGACCGATCGGATTAAAAGCCAGAAGAACACAAAAAAATAGAATTTTTACCTGATTTCTGATCGGAATCATAATACAATTTCCCCGCTTAATGAGGGATTAAGATAACGATTATTCAATTATGCTAATAATTATTTTACCTTAATCAGGCACGTAATTTCTTCTGAGATCGTAATTTTTAATGAATGGTTAATTATATATACTAAAAGTACTTAGCGCATTCATTTATGAATTAAAATAGGATTATTCTTTATGTTAAGACAACATTTAAAACAATATTATCGTTATAAGGCCTAAACAGTTCAATGAAAAAAGTATTATTCATATTTCTTTTGACAGTTCATCTTCAGGGGAATACGGATATTTTACAGTTTTTTCACCTGCCAATGCTGATAGTTCATTATCAGCACCATCTTAGAGATAATTCTACTCTTAAATTAGCAGATTTCCTATGCACCCACTATGGCCCGGGTGATGGAATAAATTCGGATGATAAGGAGGAAAAACAGATGCCATTCATGCAGAGTAAATATAACAGCTTGAATATTGTTATTGTAAGCTTACCAAATCTAAGTCTTTTACCCCTTGCGTTTAAGCCATTAAACACTGATTATGCTGAATATTTTCAGTCTTATATTCCAAACATTCATTCGCTTTCCTTGTTAAAACCGCCTATAATCAATAGCTGATCTTTCCTTTTTTACTACTCATTCAATTGTCAGCCTCATTGAGGCCTGGTATCCACATGACAGCTATTATTTGCTGCTATTATTATTTTTATGAAAAAATATTCGATATTTTCTGTGCTATTTGCTGGGATTGCTATAGCATACACAGCCTGTAAGCATGAGATTCCGGCATTTCCAGATGCAGATACCTCAACCCCTTCTGTTATTACAATAAGCTGTAGTACGGATTCTGTTTATTTTGCCAATACTATCCAGCCCCTATTAGTTTCCGGATGTGCCATGAGTGGATGTCATGATGCCATAACCCACAAGGAGGGTATTAATCTGACAACTTATACTGGGGTAATGAAGGAAGTTAATGCTGGTAATGCTTCCAATAGTAGTTTATACAAGTCGATGGTTCGAACAGATGATGAACGCATGCCCCCATCACCGGCAGCTGCATTTACTGCAGACCAGTTAACAAAGGTCAGATCCTGGATCAACCAGGGTGCAAAAAACAATGGCTGCAACAGTTGCGACACCACGAGTTTTAAATTTACCGCAACAATTAAACCACTTATCCAAACCAAATGTCAGGGATGCCATAATCCTGCTTCATTGGGCGGAGGGATCGACCTGTCTACCTATGCCGGTATAAAATCATCTGCAGCAAGCGGAAAACTATATGGTTCTGTTATATGGGCGAACGGTTTCTTTAAAATGCCTCAAAATTCAAAACTTCCGGCTTGTGAAATCACACAGATTAAGAAATGGATTGCTGCAGGTAGTTTAAACAATTAATTAAGCAAAGCATGAAAATTAAATTCACACTGATTAGCATATCGTTAATTCTTTTTTTTCTCAGTTCCTGTTATTATGACAAGGAAGACGAACTATATCCTGCATCAGGAATTTGCGATGCAACGGTAGCAGTAACCTATTCTGCTCAGATTGTTCCGCTCTTTCAGCAATATTGTTATAGTTGTCATGGTGGAAATGCTTCTTCCGGAGGGGGGATTCCGATGGGGACCTACACAACAGATAAGGCAATGGCCTTAAATGGGTCGCTTTATGGATCCATTACCCATACTTCTAATTTTTCCACTATGCCAAAAGGAATGAACAAGCTGACTGCCTGCCAGATAGGCAAGGTTAAAAAATGGATTGACGGTGGTAGTCTAAATAATTAATTCTAAAATATGAAATACAAGAAAGTTATAACGGGTTTGGTTGTTCTGGCAATTGGGTTAGGTGCCTGGTATTATGTTGGTTCAGAAATCAACCGTAAAAGTCCTTCAATGGTAAATATTGACGAGGATTTTGAGACAAGCTCCATAAAAATCCTTAATGAATATGATACAGATCAGCCAAAAGCTGACAAAAAATATCTGGGGAAGATCATTTTGCTCTACGGAAATATAAAATCCATTGAAACTGATGAAAAGGGATTTCATACGATGGTTCTGGGCGATAGTACATCTATGTCATCAGTAAGATGTAGTATGGACAATATCATTGCCATCAATAAGGCAAGTTTGCCTGTGGGCGCAGAAGTAGTTCTAAAAGGGGAGTGTACCGGATTTAATTCGGATGAAATGGGATTGGGTGCTGATTTAGTACTTAATCGTTGTGTAATTATCAATAAACTATAAGATCATGAAAAAAATAATTTTAGTTGCAATAACGCTTTTTATCAGCTCTGTAATTTTTGCCCAGGATAAGTACTTTACCAAAAATGGCACGATCACCTTCGATGCAAGCAGTCCTGCATCGCCTGATAAAATTGCTGCTATTAATAAATCAGTTACCTGTGTGCTTGATAGTAAAACAGGGAATGTTCAGTTCGGGGTTTTGATGAAGGGTTTTGAATTTGAGCGTGCCCTGATGCGGGAGCATTTTCATGAAAATTATCTGGAGAGTGATAAGTATCCTAAAGCAGTATTTAAAGGCCAAATCAGTAATGCTGCTCAGGATACCTATTCTAAGAATGGTACATATGAAGTTAGTGTGAAAGGTCAAATGGTATTGCATGGCGAGACCAAAGAAGTTGAAACTAAAGGGA
>JAUXUF010000117.1 GCA_030684645.1 Bacteroidota bacterium
TCATTAACCTACGTGCCTTTTCATCCAGTAAGGGCGATAAAATTTTATGCCGATTTGAAATTAAGTCTGTATCTTTCATCCTCGAAAGATACAATACTTTAATATTATAAACAAGTTATTTCGTTACAAATCCTTAGGGGAAAATTATCATTGAGTAAATATGCCCATATCGTGCCTCCAAATCAACGGATAGTAAGTAGGTTTATGAATCTGTCACCATTGTTCCATTGGGGAAATAGAATACTAAAACTATTGGACAAAAAGCAATTAGATGAATCCGAAGAAGAAAAAGTGGGATTTGTAAATCAATATAGGGAATTGATAAACCAGACAAATTATTTGTTGGGCATCATCAATAAAATACAGAAAATGCTAAAGAATGAAGGATTTAGTAAAACCACATCAAGCCAATGTCTGAGTATGTTAGAGGACATTAAAGATGAGCGGGGCAAGAAAGTCGTGGCAATGATAGAAACATACTTTAAAGAGACATTGCAAAAAATGTCCGATCAAGAAACTGTTTTTTGCAGTTCTGACATTATAGAATCCTGCTTTGGAAAATATAAAAGTATTGTCAAAGCAAACAAATCTGTGGGAATAACAGACCTTTGTTTGTGTATTCCCTGTTTAATGAGTGATGGCAGCTTAGACCAAACCCATCAAGCTATGCGAAATATAAAAACAAAGCAGATTAAAGATTGGAAAGACAAGAATATAGGGGAAACCCTTTATGCTAAAAGAAATGCTCTATTCAAGAAAGCAGGGTGAAGAAAATAAAAATAAATATTCTATTTTTTACACCCCACCTGTCAGGTCTGATTGAATAAAATTACAGCAAAAAGCTAAAATTATCAGCCGAATTTAGCTCAACCGGCGTAGTTCCTTTCCTGAAAATCCGGGCAGTGCGGTTTCCGATCAGGCGCATTTGATGATCGTCAACAAGCAACATGGTACCTTCGCGCAAACCAACCACATACAAATCCGGATTGATTTCCAGAAATTCTTCAATGCGCTGTTCGCGGGTTTCGCCGCCATGTCCCTCCGGATTGGCGTCCAGGTAGTGTGGATTGATCTGAAAAGGAACCAGGTCCATCGTATCAAAACCTTTGGGATCGATAATCGGCATGTCGTTGGTGGTTCGCAAAGTCGGACAGGCCACGTTTGAACCGGCGCTCCAGCCCACATACGGAGTTCCGTTCCGTACTTTTGTACTGATCGCATCCATCAGCTGATTATCGTGCATCATTCGAACCAACTGCCAGGTATTTCCGCCGCCAACAACGATTACTTCAGCTTCGTTTACCGCTTTTACCGGATCACTGAAATGGTGAATGCTTTTTATTTGATAGCCCAGTTCGCCAAACCGATCAGCAACTTTTTGCTCATATTCATCAAACGAAAAAGTGACCGCTGCATAGGGAATAAATAAAGCAGTCAGTGGTTTGTTACCCAAAAACGTTTTGATTTCATGTTTCGGATAATCCAGGTAGGCTTCACCCGGCATGGTTGAGTTACTGATCAGCAGAAGTTTCATATTCAATGTTTTTAATTCAGCAATGTCATTTTTAAAATCTCCACGGTTTGTGCCTTTAAGTCCATAGCTTTCTCCCTGGGGGTAACGGGGATGTGGCATCAAAATGAAATCAGCCTTAATCCAACTGAAAAAGGATAGAGAACAGGTCCCCTGCGATTTTCAAACAAGGGTACTATATCGTAGGTTGTAAACAAGTTAATCCAACGATATCCCACCCGGAAGCTTGCCGAGACCTTATAATCCTGAATTGAATAATCTCCCGGAGATTTAAGCTTTTCTCTTTTATTATCCTTTCGGTATTTCACTTTGGTATGCGATTCAATCCTTTTTGCACCGGTAATTCCTACCGAAAAATACATGCGGTTTGCAGCATAACCCAGCGGAATCTGAAACTCGACCAGTAACGGAACTTCCAGATACACCGACGAAAGTTTGGATTTCTGATTGGATTCGAAATACCTGTATAAAGGCTGCACTTTTCGGTTTTCGTCGATCACAATCGAAGTATGGTTATTTAAGCGATAGCTTTGAATGCTTAATGCCAGACCCGTAACCAGACCAATGGTATTCCGGGTTTGCTGAATTCCTTTGGAATATTGCAGTAAATTGATGTTTAGTATGTTCGACTGAAGAATAGTGTTCCGGAGAAAATTGTTTTCATTGTATGGATAGAGCGAGTAATCGGAATTGGCAAATCCGTTGAATCCCAACTCAACACCCGACCAATGGCCCTTAAATTCCTCACTCCAGTAATTAAAGCCTTCATTGACCAAATCCTGAATATCAATTAAGCCGGAAAGTCTGCCGGCAGGACTCTTTACAACAACAATTGAATCGTTTGTTTGGGAATATGCCTGGAAGATGACTATTGATAAAAATAAAAACAGAATTATGCGTTTCATCCGGATAATTGTAAAAAGTGATGTTCCAATAGTTTTAAGTAAAGGTAATCATTCAACATCAAAAAGGAGTCTATCTAACCCGACAAACTCCATTTCGAAGGATTTGAATGAATTGGAATTAGTCCAAAAAGCTGATACCGATAGTGAATGGTGTAAGCTCCGGTCCTTTCCCCGATTCGAATAATGGAGTCAGGCTGTAATTGAAAAACAAACTCATGTCCTTGTAACCAATCCGACCGGTTGCAGCATATTTGAACGAATTGAGATTAAATCCGCTGCGGTCTTTGTTCTTGGTGTCACCATATTTCACCTTGGTATGCGAACCAATTTTAACACCGCCAATTAAACCGGCATTGACAAAAAGCCGGCCTTCGTTTTGGTTAACCGGTATCTGAAATTCGAGTAAAAGCGGAACATTCAGGTAGGATACGGCAAGTTTGGTCTTTGAAAGATTATCGGGATTCAGGCGTTCTGGTACAGTCGTGTACTGACCCTTTCCCAAAGTATAGGGATTTTCGAAACGGTAATTGTTAAAACTTAGTCCCATTCCTGAAACCAATCCCACATAGGATCTGGCCAGACCAATATTCAACTCGTAAAAATTAAAATCAAATTCCATCGACTTTCCCTGGTTCAGCAACATAAAATCCCTGCTATATACA
>JAUXUF010000135.1 GCA_030684645.1 Bacteroidota bacterium
TTTGGGTTTCCTGATTGGTATCCTGATCCTTTCATATGTAACCGGAACTTTTGATTTCGCGAAATTAACTGAACCCGGAACTGCTATCTTCGGAAGCGCTGCAACCATGAGTTTCATGGGTATTTCGGCCTTAACCTGGGCCATGACACTGATTTTTATTGGTGGCGCCGGTAAATCGGCCATGTTCCCGCTGCACATCTGGTTACCCGATGCGATGGAAGGTCCAACGCCTGTTTCTGCATTGATCCATGCCGCGACCATGGTTGTTGCCGGTGTATTCCTGGTTGCACGAATGTTCCCTGTCATACATTTTCAGGCTCCGGCAGCACAGGAAATAATTGCTTATGTTGGTGGATTTACTTCGCTATTTGCAGCGGTTATCGCCATCACACAATACGATATCAAACGAATACTGGCATTTTCAACCTTGTCGCAACTCGGTTATATGATGTTGAGCCTGGGTGTTTCAGGATATGGTGGCGAAGAAGGATTGGGTTATATGGCTTCCATGTTCCACCTGTTTACACACGCCATGTTTAAAGCCTTGCTTTTCCTCGGCGCCGGTTCAATCATTCATGCCGTTCATTCCAATTATATGTACGACATGGGCGGACTACGCAAATATTTACCGATTACCCATATTACCTTCCTGATTGCCTGTCTGGCCATTTCGGGAATACCGCCATTTGCCGGATTTTTCAGTAAGGATGAAATTCTGGTTGCTGCTTTAAATCATAATAAACTTTTATTTGCTGTTGAATATATCGTTGCCGGTCTGACCGCTTTTTATATGTTCCGCTTATATTTCGCAGTGTTCTGGGGAAAAGATCAGCATTACCATCACACACCGCACGAAAGCCCGATGACTATGGCTATTCCGTTAATGTTCCTTGCTTTTATGTCTGTTGTTTCAGGATTTATTCCATTCAGCGAATTGGTGACTTCCGACAAAATGGGTTTCGAAACCGAGACACATCTTTGGGTAGCTATTCCATCTGTTCTGATCGGGATTTTAGGTATTGGGCTAGCATGGATTCTTTATAAAAAAGAAAGCCCTATTCCGGAGAAACTGGCTTTGCGCTGGGGAATTCTATATACGGCAACCTATAACAAATTCTATTTCGACGAGATTTATCTTTTTGTAACCAAGAAGATTATTTTCAATTACATATCACGACCAATTGCCTGGTTCGACCGCCACGTTATCGATGGATTTATGGTTGGAATTGGTTTGGTGACCGAAAAAGTATCTTATCAGATCAAAGGAATGCAATCGGGACAATTACAACATTACGCGTTCATGTTCATTGCCGGAACACTGGCGCTGGCGTTGTCAATGGTGTATTTTCTGATGTAAAGCCCCCTTTAATTCCCCCTGGTTCGACAGGCTCACCAACCGAGGGGGAAGGCTGAGGAAAATGGTCTGCATTAGTTTTAGCTCCGTAGGAGCGACATATTGGGAGCCCGGGGTTTCAACCCCGGGGATGAAAATGAAAAAAGAAAAGTCGTCCGCGAGAAATCGTTGAAAAGATAGAAATAGTTCTTTCGGACGAAACAGAGAAAATAAAAAAAATAAGAAATAACGAATAAGAAATAAAAAACACCGAAGTAGCCGTTCTACATTTCTTATTATCGTTTAATATTTTGTAGAATTAATTGCCCTGAAAGGGCAAAATATCAATAACCCGGGGTGAAGCCCCGGGGAAAAGAAAAAGAATAAAAATCGTCCGCGGGATAAAGTTGAAAAGAATGAAACCGGACTTTCGGACGAAACAATGAATACCTTCAGAAATGAAGTAAAAAGAGTTCAGAAAAAATTAAAAATAATAAATAATATTCTCATGAATATTCTGACTTTACATGTAGTAATTCCGATTCTAACCATCATTGCCATCCTGTTTACAAAGGATTTAAAAGGCGCAAGAGTGGTTTCGGCAGTCGGGATGGGTGTTCAACTCATTGCCACAGCAGTACTTTTATTTATGTACCTGGGAGCACGAAAAACAGGGAATATGCACGAAATGCTGTTCACTGCTGATTACACCTGGTTTAAAAGCTTAAATATCCATTATTTCATTGGAGTCGATGGTATCGCAGTTGCGATGCTTTGCCTGACTTCAATTGTGGTTTTTGCCGGAATTTTTGCTTCATGGGAAATGGAATATCTTTCCAGAGAGTTCTTTATTTCACTCATTTTGCTGGCAACAGGCGTTTACGGGTTCTTTATTTCGCTCGACCTGTTTACCATGTTCCTGTTTTACGAACTTGCGGTAATCCCGATGTATTTGCTGATTGGGATCTGGGGTACGGGTCCGAAAGAAAGTTCGGCCATGAAATTGACCTTAATGTTGATGGGAGGTTCCGCCTTGTTAATGGTCGGTATCTTCGGAATATACTTCAATTCCGCACCTGATGGCGGTCAACTCACTTTCAATATTATTGAAATATCGAAAATAAAAATACCGGTAGAGGCCCAACGGTTCTTTTTCCCGTTCACCTTTATCGGATTCGGAATCCTTGGCGCTTTGTTCCCCTTTCATACCTGGTCTCCCGACGGTCACGCTTCGGCGCCAACCGCGGTTTCCATGCTTCATGCCGGAGTTCTGATGAAACTGGGAGGTTACGGATGTTTCCGTGTAGCCATGTTTCTGATGCCTGAAGCAGCAAACGAAATGGCCTGGTTCTTTATCATCCTGACTACCATCAGTGTGGTTTATGGCGCTTTGGGTGCAATCTGGCAGACCGACCTGAAATTCATCAACGCATATTCATCGGTAAGCCATGTAGGTCTGGTCCTTGTTGCCCTTCTGATGCTAAACCAAACTGCCATTGACGGAGCAATTATTCAGATGATTTCTCATGGTTTGATGACAGCTCTTTTCTTTGCCCTGATTGGTATGATTTACGGAAGAACACATACCCGGAACATCAATGAAATGGGAGGATTGATGAAAGTGATGCCTTTCCTGGCCGTTGTTTATATGATTGCCGGTTTAGCTTCTCTGGGACTTCCCGGGTTAAGCGGCTTTGTGGCAGAAATGACAATTTTTGTTGGTGCATTTGAACATCATGATATGTTCCACCGTGTAGTGACTGTAATTATTGCATCATCAATCGTGATCACTGCGGTTTATATTTTACGTGTGGTTGGAAAAATACTTCTTGGCCCGATCATAGACAAACATCATGAACATCTTCCGGATGCCAAATGGTTTGAAAAACTAAGTACAGTAACACTTGTTTTGGCAATAGCAGCCATTGGTATTGCCCCACTCTGGCTGTCGGATACAATTATAGCAAGTCTGAAGCCAGTTATGGCCAAACTGGCCATGGTAATTCCTTTTTAAAACCCAGCCCCCTAAATCCCCCGAAGGGGGACTTTAAAAAGAATAAGAATGATAGTTAACTAAAAACAAATAAACGGAGCGTTCCAGCTCCCCCTCCCATTGGAGGGGGTTGGGGGGAGGCTTCCAAATACCGAAAAATATGGATCTCGGACAATTTTTACTCATGCGGCACGAATTACTGCTCACTCTTGCTGCAGTAGTAGTTTTGATTGCAGAAGTTTCGACCAGCGACAAGAACAAAGCAAGATTAATTCCATTTACAATCGGACTTTTTGCTCTGATCACTATCATCGGATTTATTCCGGGTGAAACAGGAAATTTATTCGGCGGATCATATCAGTCAAGCCAGTTAACCGTATTCATGAAAAACATTCTGAATATAGCCGTGCTGATCGTTTTCCTTCAGGCTGAAGGCTGGCTGAAGAAAGAGGAAAACCTCAATAAAATCAGTGAGTACTTTATTCTGACCATCTCTACCCTGATCGGAATGAATTTTATGATCTCAGCAGGTGATTTCCTGATTTTTTATATCGGTCTTGAAACAGCAACCATCCCAATCGCGGGTTTAGCCGCATTCGATAAATACAAAAGCCAATCGGCCGAAGCAGGTATCAAATTGATTTTGTCTTCTGCCCTGTCTTCAGGAATTCTGTTATTCGGTCTTTCGATGATTTACGGAGCAACCGGATCGATTTATTTTGCTGACGTTGCAGCCAATGTAAAACCAGATGCGCTGATTGCTCTCGGATTTATCTTCTTTGTAAGTGGCATGGGTTTCAAAATATCGCTGGTTCCATTCCATTTCTGGACTGCCGACGTTTACGAAGGCGCTCCAATCAATGTGACTTCCTATCTTTCGGTAGTTTCAAAAGGAGCTGCTGCCTTTATTTTTACCATTATCCTGTTTACGGTATTCAAAAATATTGTTGACTTGTGGAAACCACTGATTTATACACTGGCAGTTTTCACCATGACACTGGCCAACCTGTTTGCCTTGCGTCAGGATAATATCAAACGTTTTCTTGCATTTTCGTCGATTGCGCAGGCCGGTTTTATTCTGCTGGGTGTGATAGGCGCAGGCGAATTAGGGATGACCTCGGTTGTTTATTTCGTACTGGTTTATGTTTTCACCAACCTTGGAGCATTCGGTGTAGTTGCAGCCATTCACAATGCTTCCGGAGTTGAAACCATTTCAGGATACAACGGACTGTATAAAACCAATCCGAAACTCAGCCTTCTGATGACACTGTCATTGTTTTCTTTGGCTGGTATTCCGCCGGTTGCCGGTTTCTTCGGAAAGTTTTTCCTTTTTACAGCAGCAGCCGGTAGCGGATATTTCATCCTGGTTTTGATTGCCGTATTGAATGCAACCATTTCACTGTATTATTATCTGAAAGTGGTTCGCGCCATGTTTATTGAAAAGAACGATGGACCAATTCCGGCATTCAGAAGTACCAATGCCATGCGAATCGCGTTGATCATGTGTGTTGCAGGTATCTTCATTATTGGTTTTGCCAGCGATATCTTCGAATATATCCGCAACATCAGCATATTATTTTTAAACTAATAAGACCCGAAAAATGCCTCTCAATAAAGGAAAACATATCATAGAAGAAATTGATGGAGTACGCTGCTCACTGGTTGAAAAAGGAGTTTCTCCTGAACGCACCGAATTCCTGAAAAAATTGCTCGAATTAAACGGATACACGGTTAAAGTTGCTCTGGAAGGAGAAGCTGAAACGAATAAAATTGGAGTCACTGATTTGCTTTTTAATCCGGTTATTGACGTTTATAAACGCAGTTTAAAAAGCCTTTCAGGCAAAAAAGTAACACCGGCCTACTGGCTTCAGGAATCAGATAAGGAAACCGAAGCAGAGGTGCATTACTGGGATTTTAAGTAAGAAAAAAAATACTAATATCATATAAGAGACCGTCTCAAAATAAAATTGGGGCGGTCTCTTTTTTTCCGGATTTTATAGGAGTTTCAGGATGGAAGGAGTAATACACTCTGGTAATGTGTGAATCATGTAACTTTTCCCGAAAATTCTGGCTAATACAATATTCATTCAATTTTAATACAACCTAAAAAACAATTGCACAATATTTGACGTTTCATATAATGAAATAAACCATTTGTCTCGGAAATCAGCTATTTCATTAGATTTTCGAATTTAGTAATCTTAATTTCATCATTCGTAACATTATAACTCATAGATTTGTCAATCTTAAAAAACACAATTATGCTGATACCCATAAATATATTTTTAAGTCTTGCCATAGGATTTTCTATTGTCTTCTATATAATTCCAAAAATAATCAAGGTTTCCAATATAAAAAATTTATTCGATGTTCCCAACCACCGTTCGGCAGCGAAACATGTTGTACCGACATTAGGAGGAATTGCGATTTATACTGGGTTCAGAATTAGCCAGATTATATCTTTAGACAGCTTTGATGTGAATGAGATGAGATACTTGTCTCTTGGCGTTCTGATCATGTTTATCCTTGGGCTGAAAGATGATTTAATAAGCGTTTCCGCTAAAACGAAATTAGTTATTCAGGTTGCAATGGCTATTTACCTGGTGGTACTTGGACACTACCGGATCACTAACTTTCATGGGATTCTTGGAATACAGGAAATCGGTTATCTTGCCGGAACAATTTTTTCAGTGATTATTATAGTTGGGATTATCAATGCTGTTAATTTAATTGACGGGATTGATGGTTTGGCATCTGGAATAGGTCTGCTCATTTCAGTTGCTTACGGAATCTGGTTTCTGAATGCCGGTGATTATATCTATGCGCTGACCTGTTTTAGCCTAACCGGTAGTTTAACTGCTTTTTTTATCTACAATGTATTCGGGACTTCCAACAAGATTTTCATGGGCGACACAGGCTCTCTCATTCTGGGAACAATTGTAGCGCTTTTGACCATTCATTTTAATGAATTCAATCCGGCTGGGAATGTATCACACGGACTTCCGGCAATCTCCCTGGCTATTATTATTGTTCCGGTTGTTGATACCATCCGGATATTTGCCATCCGGTTATCGCAGGGAAAATCACCATTTTCGCCAGATATGAACCATATTCACCACCAGGTGCTTCGATTGACTGGTAATCATCTGAAGGCAAGTCTTATTATAATTGCTGTTAATGCTTTAATTATTTTTCTTGCATTTAGTTTGATTAATGTGATCGGGAACAACACGCTTTTCTTCCTTCTGCTTGTTTCAGGTTTTATTCTTGCCGGTATCCCTTCATGGATATTGAAGTTTCAAAACAAATATTCGGAAATGAAACAGGAAAACAAATCCATTTATGCCTTTTTGCTTTTTCAGAAAAAGATGAAAGAATAAGCAATCTACGTTTCGCCAATTCCAACCAAAAATCCGAATCAACAAAAAAAGCCATCCGTCAATTGACGAACAGCCTTTCATATATTTTCAACGATAAATTGTCTATCTATTTCGCAT
The DNA here is from genome assembly GCA_030684645.1 of Bacteroidota bacterium. Lineage (GTDB taxonomy): Bacteria > Bacteroidota > Bacteroidia > Bacteroidales > Prolixibacteraceae > Aquipluma. The sequence goes on from JAUXUF010000135.1 coordinate 6,824, forward strand.
AGCTGATAGCACGCATTTCGCGGATAACAGTGATCTTGATTTGACCCGGATAGGTCATTTCATCCTGAATGCGTTTGGCAATATCGAACGAAAGTTGTTCCGAATCCTTGTCACTGATTTTATCGCTTCCAACGATGACCCGCAATTCGCGGCCAGCCTGAATAGCATAAGTTTTCAATACTCCGGGATACGAAAGGGCCAGTTCTTCCAGCGTTTTTAAGCGTTTGATGTACGATTCAACCACTTCGCGACGGGCGCCAGGGCGGGCGCCTGAAATAGCATCACAAACCTGAACGATCGGAGCCAGCAAGGTAGTCATTTCCACTTCGTCGTGGTGAGCGCCAATGGCATTGCATATTTCGGGTTTTTCCTTGAACCTTTCGGCCAACTTCATTCCAAGAACTGCATGTGGCAATTCCGGTTCGTCATCGGGCACTTTACCAATATCGTGCAACAATCCGGCACGTTTGGCAGCTTTGGCATTCAGGCCTAACTCAGTAGCCATGATGGCACACAAGTTTGCAACCTCGCGTGAATGCTGCAACAGGTTCTGTCCATAAGATGAACGGTATTTCATTTTACCAATCAACCGGATTAATTCAGGATGTAAACCATGAATTCCTAAATCGATGGTGGTGCGTTTACCGGTTTCAATAATCTCTTCTTCAACCTGTTTGCGAACCTTTTCAACCACTTCCTCAATACGGGCAGGATGAATACGTCCGTCAGTAACCAATTGATGCAGGGCCAGACGGGCAATTTCGCGACGTACCGGATCAAATCCTGAAAGCACAATTGCTTCGGGCGTATCGTCAACAATGATTTCAATCCCCGTTGCTGCTTCCAATGCACGGATATTACGTCCTTCACGGCCAATAATACGACCTTTTATCTCATCACTTTCGATGTGAAAAATAGTAACTGAATTTTCGATGGCCGTTTCTGTGGCCACCCGCTGAATCGTTTTTACTACCACTTTCTTGGCTTCCTTGTTAGCCGAAAGTTTGGCTTCCTCCATGATCTCATTAATGTAAGACATGGCCTCTGTTTTAGCCTCGTTTTTCAAGGATTCGACCAGTTGAGACTTCGCTTCTTCAGCGGATAATCCTGAAAGTACTTCCAGTTTCTCTAAATGCTGACGATGAAGGGCTTCAACTTCATGTTCCTTTTTCTCAAGGAGTTCAAGCTGATTGGTGAGATTTTCACGAATCACATCAACATCATGTTTCGAAGTTTCAAAGTCCTTAACGCTTCTGTTGAGCTCCTCGCGCCGACGATTAACCTCAGTTTCCCGTTGTTTAATTTTAGCTTCAAAATTATTAACCTTGATGCTCTTTTCATTGATGTACTCTTCGTGTTCCGATTTCAACTGAAGGAATTTCTCTTTAGCCTGTAAGATTTTATCTTTTTTAATAACGTCTCCCTCAGCTATGGCTTCACTTACAATCTTTTTCTTTTTACTTTTCAGGGCATTATCCCACAAAAAATAGGAAAGTACTCCACCCCCTAAAAGTCCAGATATGGCATATATAATCTCCATTTTTAATTTATTAAACTTGTTTATACTATAAACCCACATTTTTAACTTAAACGCCGGGTATTCAACTGAATTCCGGAATTTAAATAAAAAATGCGGGTTTATTATGATATGATAAAATTTATTCCCTCAATGACAAATAATCACCTAAATCTTCATCCAATTTCTTCAGTTCATCAAACAAAGGTGACTGATCGACTTTTTCTTCCAAATCAATAGTTTTCAACACAAACTGAAAAGCGGTCATCGCTAATACATCCTGTGGATCGCTTGTGATATACTTTTGACGGTACTGAAGAACGATGTCATTTATTATTTTGGCAGCTTTCCGGTATTTTTCCTCATTTTCCCTATCAACCTTTAACGGATAGTTTCGTCCGTCAATTCTAATATTTATGGAAAGCTTCTCTGTCATTTATCTGTGTATTACTTATTTAATAGAGCAATACATTTATCAATTTCCCGCACTAATTTTTGTATTCTGTTTTTTGCATCTTTATTTTCATCGTCTGATGCAACCAACATCTTAACTAATTTCAAATTTTCATATTTCTGCTCCAGTGAACGATTCTCCTGACGAAGTTGATTAATGGTTCCTTCCAGGTCTCCAGTTTTTTCAAAAAGCTGTTGTTTTTCCTGTTTAAGCATCTCGTGTTTAGCGATAATCTGCTTAACCTTCATCTTTAAATCAACCAGTAAGTTTTTCTCCAGATCAGTCATTTTGGTTCACTTTCACTCAAAAACAATTCTGTTTATGCATTGGATAAGAACACGTTCTAAATGAAAATTGCATATCGCATAATGGTCAGGCATAACTGAATTTTCAATCTTTTTAGTCAAACTCAGTGAAAATCAACCCTGCAACATGTATGTTTCTTCGACAAAATTAACATTTTTGACCAATAGAAGAAATCTGCCAACCTATTATTTCGATTTTATGCAAATTAAGTCCTGACCTTGCAAAATGCAGATTAAAAAAACGCTGATCTGCCGTTTGACTGCTAATTTCCTTTGTTGATTTCTTGTTGAAGCAAGCTTATCTGTTTACGGCTCCAATAAGTTTTATATTTTTGCGTTCCAAATAATTATGATGAAACATTTTCTGAATACCATATTCTTTCTGGTTCTTGTGCTTTCTGCCTGCTCTCAATCTCTGGATCCAATTGATCCGGATTACTACGCTGCACCCGTAAAAATCCCCATTTTTCTGGCTGGAAATTTTGCCGAATTGCGGCCCAATCATTTTCACGCCGGAATTGATATCAAAACACAGGGGCGAACTGGTCTCCCGGTTTACGCTGCTGCCGATGGATTTATTTCCAGAATTGCCATTTCACCTTCAGGATACGGAAATGCCTTGTACATCGATCATCCGAATGGAACTACAACCGTTTACGGGCACCTCCTAAGCTACTCACCAAAAATCGCTGAATACATCCGGAAAATTCAATACGAAAAAGAACAGTTTGCAATCGATCAAATTGTTCCAATGAATTTATTTCCTGTTAAAAAAGGGGAGCAAATTGCAAAAAGTGGCAACTCCGGAAGTTCAGGCGGGCCCCATGTCCATTTCGAAATCAGGCGAACGAAAGAAGAAATCATTCTAAATCCTTTGATGTTTAATATGCCGGTGAAAGATAAAATCAGGCCATCGATCCAAACGATCATGATTTACCCGGTTTCGAACGATGCCAGCGTAACCGGAAAACAAATGCCTCAAAAGTTCGATGTTGTTCAGGCTGGCATTGCTTACCAGTTGAAAATAAACCAAATCATCCCGGTTTATGGAAAAATCGGGTTTGGCTTACAAACTGTTGATATGTTGGACGGAAATCCCAACAAATGCGGGATATACTCGCTGAAACTCTCTTTCGACAATCAACTGGTCTATTCGTTTACAATGGATAATTTTGTTCAAAGTGAGTCGAGATACGTTAATTCGCACATGGATTACGCGCTGGCTATACGGTCAGGTCAGCGGTTGTACCGCACCTGGCTAGAACCGGGCAATAAACTTAACATTTACGATACGGTTGAAAAAAGAGGCATTTTAAAAGTAACCGACGGGAAAATCCATCAGGTCAACTATGAAGTTTCTGATGTTTATGGCAACTCGACCAGTTTATCATTTAAGGTTCAATCCAGGGAAATCAAGTTTGCTTCATCAGAACCTAAAGGCGAATTATTCAAATACAACAAAAAGAATAAAATCGAAAATGATGAACTTGAGTTTTCAATTCCTGAAGGGGCTTTGTACGATGATGTCGATTTTCAGTATTTAAAGAGATCGACTCTTCCCAAGTTTTATTCACCGGTTTATCAAATCCACAACTCGTTTGTTGCATTGCATTTTGCCTGTCCTTTGCGGATAAAAGCAACCAATTTGCCAATCCGGCTTCAGAATAAAGTCATGCTAGCCCAAGTCGATCCGACTTCAGGAAAAATATATTCGGCCACGGGGAAATATGCCGATGGCTGGGTTGAAGGAAACATCAGGGTACTAGGAAACTATGCTTTAGCCGTTGATACAATTGCCCCGAAAATTGTTCCGCTGATTTTTAATGAGAAAAAAATACTGAAAGATGCCAATGTACTTCGGTTCAAAATAACGGATAACCTTGCAGGAGTTGAAACTTTCAGGGGAACAATTGATGGAAAGTGGGTTTTATTTGAATACGATTTGAAGAACAATTTGATCAGTTATACGTTTGATAAAGAAAGGTTTCAGTTCAACAAGAACCATTCACTGAAACTCGAAGTGACTGATTACAAAGACAACACAAGTTCTTACAAGGTAAACTTCTTCAAATGATGCAAAGTTATCTCAGCATAGGGGTTATGTCCGGATCCTCACTGGACGGTCTTGATTTGGTAGCCTGCCGTTTTACCTTCGATTCTTCGTGGAGTTTTGAAATCCAGAAAGCTGTTACCATTCCTTATTCTCACAAATGGATTCAAAAACTTTCGGCTGCAACCGAGCTGAATGCGCTCGATTTTGCCCTTTTAAACAACGAATATGGTAAATTTATCGGAAAACAGGTAGCCGATTTTTGTACCAGTCTTCCGGAAAAACCAGATTTGGTTTCGTCTCACGGACACACCATTTTTCATCAGCCTCAGAATAAATTGACGCTTCAGATTGGTCATGGCGCTTCAGTTGCCGCCGCTTCAGGATTACAAACAGTCTGTGATTTCAGGACCTTGGACGTTGCTTTGAAAGGTCAGGGAGCTCCTTTGGTTCCGGTGGGTGACGAACTATTGTTTGGCGCTTATGCGTTTTGCCTGAACCTGGGTGGGATTGCCAATATTTCATTCCGAGAGGAGGACGAACGAAAGGCTTTTGATATTTGTCCGGCAAACATGGCCTTCAACTATTTTGTCAAAGATTTGGGATTTGAATACGATCTCGGCGGAAATTTGGGACGTACAGGTGAAGTTCAGGAAGAATTACTTGCACTCCTGAATGATCTTGAATATTACCGGCAAAAAGGGCCCAAATCGCTGGGCCGTGAATGGTTCGAAGAAGAATTTTTGCCACTGATATCTTCTTTCCAATTAATGCCAGCCGACATTCTCCGGACACTTTACGAACATGTTTCAGATCAGCTTGCGCTGGCCATTGATGATTATCCGAAAGGACAAATTCTCATAACCGGAGGAGGGGCCCACAATATTTTCCTGATTGAATTGTTCAGTGAGAAAACAAAACACAAAACCATTGTACCTTCCGCTCAAATCATTGATTTTAAGGAAGCCGTCATCTTTGCGTTTCTGGGAATCCTCAGGCTTCGCAATGAGGTCAACTGCCTGAAATCAGTTACCGGGGCAAACCATGACCATTCCGGAGGAATCATTTATCTACCCTGATGATGTTAAAGAATTGCTGACACACTTGAAGAAAGTCATGTAAAACACGCTTTAGGAAGTTTAACTTTCCGGAGAAACTAAAACATGACATTATGCAATATGATCCGGCCTCAAAAGTTCAGCATTTAAAACAATTTGGCGAATTTGGAGATGTAAATCCTTCGATAACCGATTCGTCAACTTATACCTTTTTACATGCCGACGACATGGAAGAAACATTTCTTGGTCACACGGAAGGTTGCTTTCTATACTCCCGGCACTGGAATCCGACCAACAAATACCTGGCTGATGCTTTGGCAGCCATGGAAGATACCGAGTCGGCCTGGATTACAGCTTCAGGAATGGCCGCCATTACCTGTGCCATACTACAGGTGTGCAGCGCTGGCGATCACATCGTTACTTCTGTGACAACCTATGGGGGAACTTATGCTTTTCTGAAAAACTATCTTCCGAAATTCAATATCGAAGTCAGTTTTGTTGATATTACACATCTGGAACAAGTTGAAGCAGCGATAAGACCAAATACCAAGGTCATTTATACTGAAAGTGTTACCAATCCTTTGTTACAGGTTTCTGATATTCCAAGTTTGGCTGGAATGGCCCGCCGGCACCAAACTCTGCTTATGGTTGACAATACTTTTACCCCAATGATCATGTCGCCGGCAAGAATGGGCGCCGACATTGTGGTTTATAGTATGACCAAGTTTATCAATGGCAAAAATGATTGCGTGGCTGGTGCAATCTGCGGAAGTAAACAATTTATCGATGACCTTTCGAATGTAAACAACGGAACAGCCATGTTGCTCGGCCCGGTTCTCGATCCGCTTCGTTCATCATCGATTCTAAAGAACCTCCACACCTTGCATCTGCGCCTCAAACAGCATAGTAAAAATGCGATGATTTTGGCTAAGGAATTATCAAATGCAGGTCTTAAACTTTCTTATCCGGGACTTGAGAACCACCCTCAGCATGAACTTCACAAAAAACTAATGAACGAAGAGTATGGGTATGGAGGTTTGCTGGCCATCGATTTCGGAACAGTTGACAAAGCCAACCAGGTGATGCAAAAAATGCAGCAGGCCGATGTGGGTTATCTGGCAGTAAGTCTGGGTTATTTCAAAACCCTTTTCAGTTGCTCCGGAAAGAGTACTTCGTCTGAGATTCCGGATTCAGTACAGCATGAAATGGGTCTTTCTCAAGGACTGGTAAGGTTTTCGGTCGGGATTGACAACAACATTGAAGTCAGCCTGAAATTGATTCTGGATATTTGCCGGGAAGAAGGAGTGATCAAATAAAATGCCCCGAACCTACGGTTCTCCAATTATGAACGTAGTGATCGATGTGGACGGACTAAAGTCCATCCTTACAACATGAATTGAGCCTACGGCTCTGTCCTTGTTGTTCCTCTTTAAAAAGTTCCGGAGGAACGGCACATTAAGTTTTAGAAAAGAACGCATTGTGATAAAATGCCCAAAGCATCAGCATGGTAAAAAATATTATATTTGCCGCCTCTAAATCTAAAACAAAACCAATGAAAGCATTCGTATTTCCAGGACAGGGCGCTCAATACCCGGGAATGGGCAAAGATTTGTATGAAAAATCGCCTTTGGCCAAAGAACTTTTCGAAAAAGCCAATGAAATTTTAGGTTTCCGGATTACAGATATCATGTTCGAAGGAACCGAGGAAGACCTTCGGCAAACTAATGTAACACAGCCTGCCATCTTTTTGCATTCTGTTTTATTGGCTAAAACACTGAATGATTTTCATCCTGAAATGGTTGCCGGGCACTCGTTGGGCGAATTTTCCGCCTTGGTTGCCAACGGTGCGCTAAGTTTTGAAGATGGGTTGCGGCTGGTTTCGAAACGTGCTCAGGCGATGCAAAAAGCCTGTGAAGCTGAACCCTCGACCATGGCTGCTATTGTTGGTTTGGAAGATGAAATTGTTGAAGAAGTTTGTGCTTCGATCGATGAGATTGTGGTTCCAGCCAACTACAACTGTCCCGGACAACTGGTGATCTCGGGATCAATTACGGGTATCGACAAAGCCTGCGAAGCGTTAACTGCCCGTGGCGCCAAACGTGCCTTAAAACTGTTTGTTGGCGGCGCCTTTCACTCTCCGCTGATGGAACCCGCCCGTGAAGAACTGGCTGCCGCCATAGAAGCTACACCATTCTCAAGTCCTGTATGTCCAATTTACCAAAACGTGGATGCAGCGCCAACATCAGATCCTGATACCATCAAACAAAACCTGATTGCCCAATTGACAGCTCCGGTTCGTTGGACACAGACTGCCAAAAATATGATTGCCGACGGCGCTACCTTGTTCACCGAAATCGGTCCGGGAAAAGTACTTCAGGGGTTGATTAAAAAAGTGGATAAAACTGCGGAAGTAGCCGGTGTGAACAACTTCGAATAGATCAATGTGACGGTTATATCATCTTTTTTTTCTTTAAATTTGCTTAATATCAATTATATATGTATTTTTCGTGCAAATTGAAAATCACACTTTCAAAATGCACGATTTAATCAAAAGAAATATTGAAGATTTTGTATTCCAGAATCTTAAGGTTTTCCCGGCAGTGGCATTGCTGGGACCACGACAATGCGGAAAGTCTACTCTGGCCAAAATGCTTTCTGATAGGCTTAATTCATTTCTGTATCTGGACTTACAAAACCCAGCAGATTTAAACAAGCTATCTGATCCAAATCTTTTTTTTGAAGCTAATCAGGAAGCAACAATATGCTTTGATGAGATACAACTTATGCCGGAATTATTTTCTGTTTTACGAAGTAATATAGACCAGAACAGGAGAAACGGGCGGTTTATACTTTTAGGGTCAGCTTCGCGTGATCTGATCAAACAGACTTCTGAGTCTTTGGCTGGAAGAATTGGGTTAATTGAATTATCACCCTTTTCGATTACCGAAATTAACCAGACTGATGATTTTCATATCCAAAAATTCTGGATGCGCGGAGGATACCCGGATAGTTATCTGAGCGAAAATGATGATGACAGCAAATTGTGGCGCGAAAATTTCATCCGCACCTACATGGAACGGGATATACCACAACTTGGGCTTCAAATTCCGGCCTTGCAATTGCGCCGAATGTTATCCATGTGTGCCCACAATCAGGCTCAGTTATTGAATTCATCCAAATTTGGGGAATCATTGGGATTAACTCACCCTACTATACGACGGTATATTGATCTTTTGGAACAAACGTTTATTTTACGAACCCTGCAACCCTTTGAGCCCAATATCAAAAAACGGTTGGTCAAATCGCCCAAAATTTATATCCGTGATTCAGGCATCCTACACCGGCTTTTGCAAATTGACAGCTTCAACGATTTAATGGGAAACCCCATATTTGGAGCCTCCTGGGAAGGTTTGGTTATTGAAAACATCCTCAGTAATTTACGTGATTGGAGTCCCTGTTTTTACCGCACGGCAACTGGTGATGAAATTGATCTGATCCTGACAAAAGGAAATAAAATTCTGGCCGTAGAATGCAAAGCTTCGACAGCGCCACAACTTACCAAAGGTTTCTGGAAAGCTTTGGAAGATGTTCAGGCTGAGCAAGCTTTTGTGATAGCGCCTGTTCCAAATGCCTACCCGATCAAAGAAAATGTGACCGTTTGCGGGATTAATGATTTCCTGAAAATACTTCAAAAGAGCGAATAAGACATTGATTATTTCAAAACCAAAGACAACAGATATTAGACTGCCGGTTAAATGCCGGCAGTTTTTGTAACTATAAATTATTAGCTTCAAGTTAAAATAAAAACCAAGGCCAACTGCTAATAAACTCACAGATAAGGCATACTGGTTTACCAATAAGTCTTTTCAACTAACAAAAAGGAATTAAAAGAATCAGTAAAAAAATAGGAATTGAAATGAAGTAAAAATCTGAACAAAAACTGCCTTATACTTTTTTCCCCAACACCTCAATAAAATGCTGTTTGTAAGTATCACCCAGCGGACAAGTTAGGTTGTCGGCCAATAGGCTTTCGCCGAGGTGGGTGTAACCTTTAATATGGATGGGCATATATTTTACACTAAAATTAAATTTTACGATTCTGATTTGTCCAAATTAACTTTCAAATCGAAAATTTGTCCAAAAACATATACTTATGATCGAAAGTTTTATGAAAGAATCGCTTAACAAAGGCGATGAACCTCAACTCACCTTTTGGCGCGACAAAACAGGAAATGAAGTTGATCTGTTGCGAACAATTGGCAGTAAGCAAAACGCATACGAAATTAAATCAGGAGAGACATTTTCGTTTGGACATTTCAAAGGAATATCCTACTGGTCAAAATTATCAGGAGCAACATCAGATAGCTGTTTTGCAATATATACAGGTAGTAAACCGATAAAAACCTCCTATGGAGATGTAATTTCCTGGCTTGACTTTTAACTCAGTTTCATGCTTTCTTCCCCAGTACATCTACAAAATGCTGTTTGTAAGTATCACCCAAAGGACAGGTAAGATTGTCGGCAAGGAGGATTTCACCCAGGTGCGTATAGCCTTTTACCTGTGCCAGGTTAACCATGTATGAGCGGTGTACCCGGAGAATTTGCTGATGATCGAAAATTTCTTCGTAATGTTTTTTAATTATTTCACATATCGACCATTCCAAATAGAAACTTTTAGTTAGTATCGGCTATTACAAATAGAAACTTTGTATATTTGATAAAAATTTCCCATTAATAAGATTACGATGAAAGAGTTATTAAAGTCAGTCCTATTCGATCAACAGAAGCTGGTCTGGAATATCCGAAATGTTAAACGGGATTTTCCAACTGCTTATCTGAATAACCAGGAAATTGTGGTGATTACCGGAATCAGACGCTGCGGAAAATCGACGCTACTGCAACAAATCAGGGCCGAACAGTCGGAAAAGGATTATTTTATCAATTTTGATGATGAACGTTTGATCCAATTCCACGTCGAAGATTTTCAAATCTTATACGAAACATTCATTGAACTTTTCGGGGTGCAGAAAACCTTCTATTTTGATGAAATTCAGAATATTACCGGGTGGGAGCGTTTTGTAAGGCGGCTGCATGATTACAGGAATAAAGTATTTATAACCGGATCGAATGCGAATATGCTTAGCCGGGAACTGGGGGCCCACCTTACCGGCCGCTATGTGAACCACGACTTATACCCTTTCTCTTTTCGTGAGTTTCTGGAATACAAAGAAAAGGTTCCGTCACCATCTGAAATGTACAGTACAGAAGGAAAATCCGAAATAAAGGCACTATTTTCGCAGTTTTTTTCTGTGGGCGGATTCCCGGTATTTCTGGAAAATCAAAACGACAACTACATCAATTCGCTGTACGAGAATATCTTGTATCGTGATGTGATGGTTCGGAATAACCTGACTAACGAAAAAGAATTACTGGAGTTGGTCTATTATCTGGCGAGCAATGTTTCCAGACTTTCATCGTTCAGCAGCCTTGCAAAAACAATTGGGGTAAAAAATGCCTCTACCATAAGTAATTATCTTCAATTTATTCAGAATACATACCTGATTTTTCAGGTCAATAAATTTGATTTTTCGCTTAAGAAACAGATACAAAATACAAAAAAGACCTATTTCATCGATCAGGCCTTGGTTACCCGACTCGGTTTTTTGTTTTCAGAAGAGAAAGGTCGATTGCTTGAAAACATCGTTTTCATTGAGTTAAAAAGGCGTGGACATGAAGTCTATTATTTCAGCGGGAAAAATGAATGCGATTTTCTAATTCGCCGGGGAATCCAAATTTCGAATGCCGTTCAGGTTTGTTATTCGTTCGATTCTCAGGAAACCAAAACACGCGAATTAAATGGATTAATGGAAGCGATGAAAACTTACTCGCTAACTGAAGGTTTGATTTTGATGAACGATACCGAAGAAGAAATCACTCTTGACAGTTTGACCATTCATATAATACCGGTTTGGAAATGGTTATTACAGGGCAATATTAAGTGAAATCAGTTATTATCGAAAGAAATAAAACATATCCCTTCAGATATAAATTTACTCCCATCCTTATTTTCCATTTCAATATGCTCAAAATGCCTAAACTCCTGATCATATCGAAACAAACCGTCAGCATTTATCAGCAAAAAGTTTCCATCAAGGTCGGTAGCAATATCCATCGTAGCAGCTCAAGCCATCAAAGGTGGCAATCCAAAGAAAGCCGGTTTTGTCCTGAGTAACCCATGATATGTGGTTGTTTGGCAGTCCCTGATCTGTCGTTAATTTTCCAATAGAATAGTTGATTGAATGTGAAGAAATTAAATGACTACCTGAAATTTCCTGATTAAAGCCTGTTTTCAGCTAACAAAACGATCCAGAACCTCAGCTTTAAACTCTTCAATAATCTGCTGATGGTCGAATGCCAGTTCGGGTAATTGATCGAGCGGAAACCATCGTGCATTTGCTGCATCATCGCCAGCAAGTGGAATTTTCTCTTCTTCCAGAAAAGCATAAAACAATACCGAAATCGTTCGGCCACGCGGATCACGGTTAACAGCGCCATAAGCTTTAAACTGCTTCAACTCCCCTACCCTTAAACCAGTTTCTTCTTCCAGTTCTCGCTGGCAGGCAATCTCAAGTGATTCGTCCATATCCATAAATCCTCCTGGAAGCGCCCACTTCCCTTGATAAGGTTCACGACCTCTTTCTATCAGTAAAACTGATTTCCGGTTACTGATTATTATGGCATCAGTAGTTACTGCGGGTCGGGGATAAGAGTAAGAATACATGGGTAAGTTACGGGTTACGGGTTGTAAAACAGTCATTTAAAGTCATTAAGTTGTAATTCAATGTAAGGATTGTTCAATGTAGCGATCACTGACGTGAAACAAATAATCACAAATGACTAAGAAACCACTGTGACTGACCACTGATCACTTTTTTCAATCCTTAATAATCCGCTTCATTACCCGCATCTGATGAGAATACTTTTTAGTTTCTACATTAAAAATCCCAAACTGATCAACATTGTCGATCCGGACTTTTCCTGAAGCGTGAATGATCTTTTTCTTTTCCCAAATGATCCCGACATGTACAATCCGGCCTTCATCGTCATCAAAGAATGCGAGGTCGCCCGGTCTGGCTTCTTCCACAAAACTCAGGGCTGTTCCACAATGTACCTGCTGACCGGCATCACGGGGAAGGGTATATCCAGCCATTTTGTAGATAATTTGTGCCAGGCCCGAACAATCGATTCCTAATGGAGAACGGCCTCCCCACAAATAAGGGGCATTAAAATATTTCAGCGCCTGATCGATGATTACCTTGCGGATATTGGCCGGCTTTCTATAGCTAACATTACCGTTATGGTGAAAAACTTCATACTCAATCGAGAACTCTTTCAGATTAGGATGCCAACACGGCAACGTACTTCCGGCAACAATCATCATCGTTTGCTCGGCATTTACCGGAATAATGTTAAAAATATCAGTAGTTACTGCAAAAGGTGAATGATCGATTTTCAGGTACGACTTTTCAGGAAGTGGAGTGATCATTTTCATGTCCACCCAACCGTCGTAACCATCAAAAGCAAGTTTTACATGTGCCCAGCCAAGCATGATTTCATTCACGATGAAATGTTCACCATAAAGAATCTGGGTAATCATTTCGCTTTGCTCTGATGGCTCTTTGCGTACTGGAATAATACTTAAACCTGATATGCCGTAGTTCATACTGATTATTTTTCGAAGTGTCAACTTCCAGGCTGTTCATCAATCCCGGGAGATTGGCTGATTGGCCTTAAATCCGAAGATTTTACTAATTTTAGTTTATCAAAGATAAAACTTAACAGTTACTTTCTAAATTGCAGAGGTTTTCAAATTCCATAATTTATGAAAAAGTTATTAACCCAACTGAATCAATCCTATCATCTTTTTTATCTGGCCATGGTATTTGTTGCCGGAATTGGTTTAATTTTTCTGGTTTTCCCGGGCGAAAGCCGGTTTAAATACGAATTTCAGAAAGGAAGCCCCTGGAGACACGAGACGCTGATTGCCCCTTTTAATTTTGCGATATTGAAAACTGATGTTGAAATTAAAACAGAAAATGATTCCATATTAAACACATACCTTCCATACTTTACGCTGGACACTTTGGTTGAAAGCGCCAAGATTAAAGAATTTGCCTTTGTGCTTACAAAACTGACAGAAACTAACCCGGCAATTAAAGAGATCCAGCATATTCAATATTTTCCACATATTCTGCAGAACCTTTATAAATCCGGAATCCTGCCTCAATCCATTAACTCTTACAAGGAACTTAAAGACAAATCAGAAATCATGCAAATCAAAGGGAATAAAGCAATCAAAATTCCTGTTCTGAATTTAAGCTCCATAAAGACTGCCTACCAGGAATTAAATGACACCATCCGCACATTATCAGGCAAATACTATCAGGACATTATTCAAAAAATCAATCTGAGTGATTTTGTGGTCGAGAACCTGTACTACGACGAACAGCGTAACAGACACGAAAAGAAAGAATTACTCGATAAAATTTCCTCTACCAAAGGGATGGTGCAAGCAGGCGAACGTATTATTTTTCAGGGCGACCTGGTTGGTTCTGAAAAATACCTGATTCTTGAATCGCTTAAAAAAGCTTATGAAACGAAGAGAGGCGACAATATCGAATATTTTCTGGTCATCGCCGGCCGGTTGATTATTATTACCCTTCTCATCGTTCTGATGTTCCTTTACCTGGTTTTTTACCGACGCGAGCTTTTCGACCACAAACGAAAATTATCTTTCATTATATTGATGATTGTTTTAATGGTTTTTATGGCCGGATTTGCGACTAAAGTTGAATCAATCAATATTTACATGGTCCCGATGGCCATTCTGCCCATTATGGTCCGCATCTTCTTTGATTCGCGTACTGCCATTTTTTCGCTGATGATTACAACCCTGCTGATTGGCTATTTTGCACCAAACAGCTACGAATATATTATTTTGCAGATGATTGCCGGAATTTTTGCAGTATTCAGTTTGAATAAACTGCATAAACGATCGCACATTGTTTTTTCTGCCCTTTGGGTATTTCTATCCTATTCGGTTGTTTACATTGCCATGGCTATGGTTTCAGAAGGCAATCTAAAAACCATCAACTGGACCGCTTTAAAGTGGTTTGGAACCAGTAGTATTTTTATCTTCATCACCTATCCGCTTATCTATATTTTCGAGAAAATTTTCGGATTTGTATCGGATGTCACCCTGATAGAGTTATCGGATACCAATCAGCCCTTGTTGCGAAAACTGGCCGAAGAGGCGCCAGGTACTTTTCAACATTCCATCCAGGTTGCCAATCTGGCTGAAGCCGTGATTCACCGCATCGGTGGAAATCCTTTTCTGGTCAGGGCCGGAGCGCTCTATCACGACATTGGAAAAACTTCGGATCCGGAATTTTTCATCGAGAATCAGGCTCTTGGAATGAACCCACACGACCAGATTGATCACCTGAAAAGCGCCCAAATTATCATCGACCATGTGATCAACGGAGTGAGATTGGCAAAAAAATACGGATTGCCCGAAATTTTGATTTCGTTTATCACCACTCATCACGGAACTACCCAGGCCAATTATTTCTATAAAATGTATCAAAAGGAGAATCCGGAACTGGAAATAGATAGAAATTCATTCACATACCCCGGGCCATTACCTCAGGATAAAGAAACTGCCGTACTGATGCTGACCGACGGAATAGAAGCTGCGGTCCGCAGCCTGAATGAAAAATCGGTAGATGCCATTCGTGACCTGATCGAGAATATGGTGGAACAAAAAATCAGATCGAACCAGTTAAGCAATGCCGATCTGACTTTCAGGGAAATCAGTATCCTGAAAAACACTTTACTCGAAAAACTGGTCAATATTTACCATGTCAGGATTGAATATCCGAAATGAGTTGGCTTTTTTGAAACCAGAGGTTTCAAATGTCTATAGAAATCAATGGATTAAAACGATGTACGACTCCGAATGGAGTCGAATTTAGCGATAAGACCTTTTTTCTATAAACATGTGACCTCCCTGAGGTCGAAAAAACACCTTTAGGAGTGACTTCAATTGTCGAATTGTCAAATTACTTTTTATGTCCGAACAATTTTATACCAGCTCGCAAATTATTATCAGCATATATTCCCGTATAATCCGTCATAGATCAGCTTTTTAAGCCGGATAATTCCATCTAACGTAGCCAACGTCCTGAATATTGGATGTGCCATTGGCGATTTATCATCAAATCAAGTCTCTATTCAGGAATAGAAGAAAGAATAATAAAACCGGAAGGAAGACATTAGCAAAGGAATTCCCATTGTGATATAAATCAGCGAAAGATATTCAGGAGAAATAACGCCTGTTTTACGAAGGGTTATACCTGAAACAATCATAACCGTCATCATCAGGTAACTTCTCCAGTTAAAAAAGGAGAATAAACAGGGATGGTCAATGGGTAAATTCTGAATCCGGAGTACATGTTTTCCGGAAATCCGGACAAACAGAAGTTTGAAAAATAATAGCCCGCCAATGATACACCCGGCAATTTTAACAGTTAAAAAATGTGGATATGCCATCATAAAGGAATAACCCCGGAAAAGCAACATTCCTCCAGCAAACATCCATACCAGTGCGGCAACTAACAGCAAGTAAATTTTCGGAATTCGGGGAGTTAAAAATGAAATATTCATAGTTGGATTTCAGACAATACTGGGAAATATCAATTTGACAATTCATTCATCGATAGTTTATTTTTCCTTCCGTAAAGAAACGTAATTTGAATCAAAAAATCACTGCCCCCGAAGGAAACTGTAGCTTTTTCGAATTTATTTCAGTTTTCATGGTGATAATAAATTTCAGGTAAATGGCTTAAATTCCGAAATAAAATGATGATATTCGTTAGACTAAATCCTCAAAAATCCAGGAATCATGTTTAAAATCCAGACACTAAATAAGATTGATTCGGAAGGACTAAAAAAATTTCCACTCGATAGTTATGAAATTGCCAGTGATTTTTTAAATCCTGATGCGATTATCGTCCGAAGTCAGAAAATGCACGATATGGAATTGTCCTCAAACTTGCTTGCCATAGCCCGTGCCGGCTCTGGTGTTAATAACATTCCAATTGAAAAGTGCACCGAAAAAGGAATTGTGGTATTTAATACACCCGGAACAAATGCCCATGCTGTCAAAGAAATTGTTATCGCTGGCATGCTCATCTCATCGCGCGACATCACCGGTGCCATCGAGTGGGCGAAAACCTTGAAAGGTAAAGGCGCTGAAGTCGCAGCGCTCGTTGAAAAAGGTAAAAACGACTTTGCCGGAACTGAAATCCGTGGGAAAAACCTGGCTGTAATTGGATTAGGCTCTATCGGTGTACTGGTGGCCAATGCCGCTCAGGCGCTGGGAATGAACGTTATCGGATACGATCCTTACATTTCAGTGGCCCAGGCATGGAAATTAAGTCGCAACGTTAAAAAATCGGAAGGACTTGAATCCTTGATTTCCGATGCAGATTATATCTCCCTCCATATTCCACTGTTGCCTGAAACGGAAGGATTCATCAATAAAGACAAGCTGAAGAGGATGAAAAACGGTGTTCGTATCCTGAACTTTGCAAGGGGTGGATTGGTGAACAATCAGGATATGCTTGAAGCCATAAAATCGGGAAAAGTTGGAAAGTATATAACCGATTTTCCTGAAGATGAATTAATTGATGTTAAAAATATCCTTGCCATACCTCACCTCGGGGCTTCAACCGAAGAATCGGAAACCAATTGTGCAATTATGGCGGTGGCTCAAATTATCGATTACCTTGAAAACGGGAACATTGTAAATTCAGTAAATTTCCCCACTACTCAAATGGGAAGAAATGGAGAAACCCGTATCGTAGTAGCCAATAAAAATATTCCGAAAATGGTCAGCCAGATTTCAGCTTTACTGGCTCAGGAAGGCTTAAACATTTCAAATATGCTGAACCGGAACAAAGCTGAAATTGCTTACAACATTATTGACATCGACGGACCAGTTCCGAAAGAAATAAAAGAAAAGATTTCGGCCATTGAAGGGGTTATCTCGATTAGAATCCTTCCGCCTAAATAATATTAATTTTTACGTCTTTTGAAATTAAAATGTCCGGTAAACTTAGCGTAATATACTATATTTGCCGGGCATTATCTTGTATAAACAAGTTGAACCGAAATTTTCAAATCAAAAGCAAAATATTAAACAGGCATTTTAAATTATATTCATTCAAATTATAAAAAATGGGAAATAACCTCGTAACGAAAGCAGCTGATAACATTCGAATCCTGTCAGCATCAATGGTTGAAAAGGCTAAATCCGGACATCCGGGCGGTGCGATGGGTGGCGCTGACTTTGTAACTGTCCTTTATTCTGAATTTCTGAATTATGATCCGAGTGACATGACATGGATCAACCGCGACCGGTTCTTCCTCGATCCGGGCCACATGTCGCCCATGTTATATTCCATTCTGGCTATGACCGGAAATTACACCATGGATGAATTAGCCCATTTCCGTCAGTGGGGCAGCCCAACTCCCGGTCATCCTGAAGTTGAACCTGCCAGAGGCGTTGAAAATACCTCCGGGCCACTTGGCCAGGGACATACAATGGCTGTTGGCGCCGCAATTGCCGAACGGTTTATGGTTGAGCGGTTTGGAGAATGGATGGCCCATAAAACTTATACCTTCATTTCTGACGGTGGAGTTCAGGAAGAAATTTCGCAGGGCGCCGGCCGTGTTGCCGGGTTCCTGGGCCTGAACAACCTGATCATGTTCTACGATTCGAACGACATCCAGCTTTCGACTGAGACGAAGGATGTTACCAATGAAGATACAGCGAAAAAATACGAAGCCTGGGGATGGAAAGTTGTTACCATCGAGGGGAACAATGCAGAACAAATACGTGCTGCCCTGAAAGAGGCCCGGAATGAAAAAGAAAAGCCAACCCTGATTATAGGTAAAACCATCATGGGCAAAGGCGCTTTGAAAGCAGACGGTTCAAGCTTCGAACGTCAGTGTGCGACGCATGGAATGCCCCTGGGTGAATCTGGAGCATCTTTCGAAAAAACGATCCTGAACCTGGGTGGCGATCCTCAGAATCCGTTCGTCATTTTTGACGACGTTCAGGCCTTGTTCGACCAACGCAAACAGGAACTGATTGCAAAAGCATCAGCCGAAAAAGCGACTCAACAAGCCTGGGAAAAAACCAATCCTGAATTAGCCGCTAAACTGGCACGCTTTTTCAGCAAAGAAGCCCCGGCATTCGATTTCAGCCGGATTTCACAAAAAGCTGATTCTGCAACACGGGCTGCTTCGAGCACCGTTCTGGCTGCTTTTGCCAGCGAGATTGAAAACATGGTGGTTTCTTCTGCCGACCTTTCAAACTCTGACAAAACTGACGGCTTCCTGAAAAAAACCAAAGCATTTAAAAAAGGTGACTTCTCTGGCTCCTTCTTTCAGGCAGGAGTTTGCGAATTGACAATGGCTTGTATCATGAACGGATTGGCCTTGCATGGGGGTATTATTCCGGTTTGCGGAACGTTCTTCGTTTTCTCCGACTACATGAAACCAGCGGTGCGTATGGCTGCCCTGATGCAATTACCGGTAAAATATATCTGGACTCACGATGCTTTCCGGGTGGGAGAAGATGGCCCTACCCACCAGCCGGTTGAGCAGGAAGCTCAGATCCGCCTGATGGAAAAACTGAAAAACCACCATGGCAAGAATTCAACGCTGGTGCTTCGTCCGGCTGACGCTGAAGAAGCTACCGTTGCCTGGAAACTGGCGCTCGAAAATACCGATTCACCAACTGCGTTGATCCTGTCACGTCAAAACATCAAAAATCTTCCGTCAAAAGGCGATCGCTATACCGAAGCCTTGCAGGCTGCCAAAGGAGCTTACATTGTAACCGATGCTAAAGGAATTCCTGATGTAATTCTCCTGGCAAGCGGTTCCGAAGTCAGCACATTGGTCGAAGGCCAGGCACTACTTGAAAAAGAAGGCATTAAATGCCGGATTGTTTCGGTTCCTTCCGAAGGATTATTCCGCAGTCAGAGCCCGGCTTATCAGCAAAGCGTATTACCTGCCGGAATTAAAAAATTTGGTTTGACAGCCGGCTTGCCTGTTAACCTGGAAGGATTGGTTGGCGCCGATGGAAAAGTTTTTGGCATGGAATCATTCGGATTTTCTGCACCATACACTGTCCTGGACGAAAAGCTTGGATTTACAGCCCAGAATGTTTACAAACAAGTAAAGGAAATCCTTGCCTGATCGATTCTGCATCGAACACATATTAAAGAAGGCAACTCGTTTGGGCTGCCTTCTTTAATTTTATGATTTTCGTATTGAGAATGGTACAGTATTTCGTTGTTGTTCCGTTCCTACGAATGTTTAAAGAATTTGTTGTAAACCTGCATGTTGCGGTCGAGATGGGCCTGCATTTTATCGTATGCGCGCTCGGCATCGCGTTCACGGATTGCATTTACAATTTCCTTGTGGTAGCCAAGTGTAATTTCCTTTTCACCGTCAATGTTGGCATAAATAAAGTTGCGCATCCGCGGCAGCAAGTTGTGTACAGGTTCCATGGTGATGATTACAAACGGATTTTCGGTAGCACGCGCGACAGCCAGATGGAAACGGTTATCAATATCTGACTCGAGCTGGGTATTGTCCGGATTACATTTGGCGAACTCGACCAAATTGGCTTCCATGTTTTTTAGATCTTCGTCAGTACGGTTCAAGGCAGCCATTTTAGCAATTTCAGGCTCAAAAGCCAACCGAAGTTCAATGATCTGACTGATCAGGTTTTCATCGAATTTTAAGTCATAATACAGATTGAGCGAACTAATGGCATCTTTCAGTTCGATCTTGGTAACGACCATCCCACTACCCTTCTTGATTTCGATCAGGCCACGCGCACTCAACCGTCGCAAAGCCTCGCGAAGTGCTGTACGGCTAACGGCAAACATCTCACACAGCTCGCGCTCAGAAGGAAGCTTTGCTCCAATAGGTAGCTTCTTCTCACGAATCGCCCGTTCGATGTTCCGCTCAATCTTTTGGCTTAAAGTTTGTGTGGTTCCAATTTTTTGGAAAATATCTTCCATTTTGTCCATATTAAATCAATAATTCAATGAAAATTAGCATGTATCCCACAAAGAAAATGAAAATTTGTATGCTATCATACAGAAAAAAACATCTTACAAAGCATAAAGCGGTGAAATGGGATTTATACTTTTGCTAAATTATTTAGTTAGGCAATTTCGTATATTTAATATAAATCCGAATTGCAAATCAATCCGGCCATGAAAAAATTTTTTATACTTCTCTTTTTAGTTCCTATCTGCCTGTTTGAGGTACAGGCGCAAACGGTGGGTTTGGTTTTGAGTGGCGGCGGCGCAAAAGGGCTTGCGCATATTGCCGTTATTAAAGCGCTTGAAGAAAACGGAATACCGATTGATTTCATAGCAGGGACATCAATGGGGGCTATTGTTGGAGGTTTATATGCGGCAGGTTATTCACCTGAAGAGATGGAACAACTATTTAAATCAGAACAGTTTAAATTTTGGTATTCCGGACAAATTCAAAAAGAATACCGGTATTATTACCAACTGTTGGAGGAAGATCCATCGTGGTTCGAAATTGATCTGAAGAAGAAAGAAGATAAACTAAAAATTCTTCCACCATCCAATCTCATACCTCAGGGGCAGATGGACTTTGCTTTTATGGAAATATTCTCGGCGGCAACGGCCATCAGCAAAGGCGATTTCAACAAGCTATTTGTTCCATTTCTTTGCATTGCCACTGAAGTTAACAACAACAGCGAAGTCATACTACGAAAAGGTGATCTGGGCGAGGCAATCCGTGGATCGATGACAATCCCTTTGCTTTTTAAGCCAATCGAAATTGATGGTGCCCTTTTATTTGACGGGGGGATGGTCAACAACTTTCCGGTAAAAGAAATGAAAAGCCTGTTTAAACCAGATATTATTATCGGACACAATGTGGCTATCAGACACGAAAAACCTGATGCCGATAATATTATGGAACAAATCGCCTATTTGATCCTGCAAAAAACCGATTATAAAATTGATCCGGAAGATGGCATATTGATGGAATCAACCCTCAATAATGTAGATTGGTTTGATTTTAAAAAGATCGATCTTATTGAACAATCTGCTTGCGAAACGGTCAGCAAGCATATCGACAGTATTAAATCCAGAATTATCCGGCGAATCGATCCCAAAGACCTTCAGCAAAAAAGGGATCTGTTCAACTTTAAAAAACCACCGCTAATCTTCCAGCATGTTCAGGTTGAAGGGGCAAAAGATGCCATGCAGCGAAAGTTTATTATTCAGAGTATCAGACACCAGTCTAACAAAATTGATTTGAAGGAGCTTAAAAAAGAATACTTTAAACTGATAGCTGATCATCAGATAAAGTCGTTGCACCCGGTTTCGCGTTTTAATCCTGAAACTGGTTACTATGACCTGGATCTGAATGTTGAACCGAATTATCCGATGCAGGTCAATTTCGGTGGAAATATTTCGACCCGGCCAATCAATCAGGGCTTTTTAAGTGTTGATTACCGCATGTATAAAGACCGATCCTACACATTCAGCGCTAATATGTATTTCGGGCGGTTTTACAGCTCTATTAAAACAGGGGCCAGAATCGATTTTCCTTCTGCACTACCTTTCTACCTGGCCGGATATTTTACATTGGACCGCTTGGATTATTACTCCTCAACCACCGAATTTGTATTTGAAGATGTCCGTCCACCGTATATTATTCAAAACGAAAATAATTTCAGGCTGGAGATGGGATTCCCGACAAATACCCACGGGAAATTGACTTTAGGAGGCTCATACTCCAATGCCAGAGATAAATATTATCTCACCGAATCGGTAAAAATAACGGATACACCTGATCAGACTATCTTCGATGGTCTGACTGGTGTACTTTGCAATCAGACCAATTCGTTTAACGACAAGCAATATCCGACTGAAGGAATATCCTCCTGTTTGTCCCTGAAATACATTTCAGGAAACGAAAAAAACAATCCGGGAACAACTTCGAATAACGTATCAGGCAAACAATACAGTCACCATTTCTATCTCCTGAAGGGTTGCTACGACCGTTATTTTAAAATCAATAACCATGTTGTATTGGGATGGTTGGCCGAAGGAGTTTACAGCAATAAAAAGCCATTCAGCAATTACGTTTCAACCGTTCTTTCTGCGCCATCATTTAATCCTATTCCACACAGTAAAACCATTTTTATGGATAACTTTCATGCCAATAAATATGTAGCTTCGGGCATTAAAGGCATAATCAAACTCTCCGGTCAGTTACACTTCAGGGCCGAAGCTTATGCTTTTGCTCCGCTTTCTGAAATTGTTGAAACAAAAAACAATATGGCAGTTTTTAAGGTTGAAAAATTTCCAAACCTCAAATTCATGGGATCAGGTGCATTGGTCTATCAATCGGCGCTTGGACCTATCAGTTTTTCGGTTAATTATTACGATAAGAATCAAACCAGGTTCTTTGCTTTGTTTAATGTCGGATACATCCTGTTTAACCGGAGAGGATATTGAGAAACCGGATTGAAAGTGTATTTTTGCCTTCCCTTTTTAAATCTTTAAAAATTCAAAACATGTTGAAAGTAAACGAATATTTTGGAGGAACTGTCAAATCGATTGCCCTCGAAAACCTTGAAGGTGTAGCCACTGTTGGCGTTATGGAAGACGGTGAATATGAATTCGGTACCGGAACCATCGAACACATGACAATAACCAGTGGAGTATTGGATGTATTGCTTCCTGGCGAAACAGTTTGGACAACATACCTGAAAGGAGAAACTTTCATTGTTGCGAAAGATGTCCGGTTCAAGGTGAAAGCAAACGGGCCGGTGGCATACTATTGCCTGTATATATAATCCAAGGATTGATTGGTTGAATGAATTTAATGCAGATAAGGATTCAGGATTTTTTCCAAAGCATAGATCCATTGGGGAGAATCGTTTAAACTTTCGACCATTTGAAGGTTTTGCCCGCCATTTGCAACAAACAATTCCTTGTATTCCAACCCGATTTCCACGGTCGTTTCCAGGCAATCGGCGACAAACGACGGCGCCACAACCAGTAAATTTTTACTTCCGCTTTTAGCCAGTCCGACCAGGTTCTGATCGGTAAAAGGAGTCATCCAGTTTTTCGATAATCGGGATTGAAACGACACTGAATATTGTCCGGATTTCAAGCCAAGCCGGTTCACCAATTCGCGGGTAGTCTGGTAACAAGTAGCTTTGTAGCAGAATTTTCCAAATTCGGGCAAACCATTTTCGCAATTGCAGGATTGAATCGGTTTGTCGGGATGATTTTTCTCCAGGTGCCGGTTGGGCAAACCATGAAAGGAAAAAATCACATGATCATATTTTTCAGGTTGATACGATTGAATACGGTCGGCAAACGCATCCAAAAAGGCGGGATGGTCATAAAACTGGTTAATGGCATGAATCTCAGGAATGGTGTTCCATGTCCGGACCTGATCCATCACAGCCTGAATAGCCGTTCCACTGGTTGACGAGGCATATTGCGGAAACATGGGCAGAATTATCAACCGGTCGTAATTTCCTTTCTGAATGGCAGCAAGCGCTTTGCCCATGGATGGATTTCCATAACGCATCGCCAGAAAAACATCAGCTCTGGAATCAAGTTTTTGCTGAAGTTCATCCTGAACTTGCTCCGAAAAGTACAACAGAGGCGAACCTTTTTCGGTCCATAAGCGCTCATACAGCTTGGTCGATTTTGGCGCCCTGAAAGGAACAATGATGAGGTTAACCAATATTTTCTGCAATACGAGCGGAATGTCAATCACCCTGCGATCGTTCAGAAATTCAGATAAATAACGGCGTACCGCTTTCACCGTTGGTTCATCGGGTGTTCCGACATTGATCAGGATTACCGCTGTTTTTTTAGTCTCCATGCTTCTATTTTATCCGGATGCGAGTTGTTTCTTCAGGACAACAATTCATTCAACAAAATGATCATTTTTATTTGAGATTCAAGCTCACCTTTATTCCTGCCGATCGGAATTTTCCATTTTCAAATCCAGCCACTGCTTCCACATTCAGCAACAAAAACAAGTTTCCCAGGCCATAACCCGTTTCAGCGTAATTTCCCATTTCAGGAGTACTGAAAAAATTTACAAATATATTTTCTGAAAAAGAGAAATTTTTTATGATTGGGAGCTGCTTGATGATCAAACGACGGCTTTGCCAGTTTGCATGAGCGTCGAGAAACTTGCTGCTGGTTGAATACTGGTAAAAAGGCAGCAGTCTGAAACTATTTTCGTACGACGAAAACATAAAACCGGTGGGCTGGGTATTGAAATGATGGAAATCCTCAAAGTAAACTTGTTTCTTATTCAGGAATATACCGGCATTGGCCCGATATGAAAAATGATCATCAATCCCAAAATTGATCTTCTGGCGGATACCCAGATTTAACTGATCATATCGCGAACCGCTTCCTAAAACATTGGAAAAAGCGCTTTTGTAAACCAGTGAATAGGTCGGAAATTTACTTTCAGCATACATTTTGGTATTGTTCCGGATGCGATACCGATGGTGCGGTGTATATTCCAAAACAATACGGCTTACAAACGACTGATGATTTTCAAGTTGCCAGGGATTCAGTTGATTATTGACCGGAATGTTCGGCTGAATTTCCCGATCTGTGTAATTGATGAATGAAAAGCTGGAATGATTGCTCAACGAACTGTTATTGCTGTAATCAACTGAGACATTCAGATTCAAACCATTAGCCAGATCACGGCTGGCTGTCAGTTGCAGGAAATCGCGCCGGTAATACCGTTTGAAGTTTTCTTCAAGCCAAAGGGTATAAAAATCGTTGGTCATGGGTGTCAATCCGGATGTACGATTGAAATCCTGGGTTGTAGTTCCCAGACTGGCTGAAATCCAATTGTTAGTCATGCCATTCAATCGTCTGCTTAAAGAAAATGAAGCATCCAGTTTTCTCCGGGCAAATGCATAAGCGAAATGCGGATTGAAGCGCAACATATGGCCGGTACTGTCTGATTTGAAATAACTAAAAGGCAACTCAACCCGCAAACCGTCAACCGAATTAAACGCCAACGACGTGGGATCGGTCAGGTTCGGAATCGAAAATCGTTCGTATTTCCGGATCGAATCCATCGAATAATCGTAAGTTTTCCCAAACAACAGGTGCCTGAGTTTAAACTTTCGTTTCGAATTGTGTACCGAATCCTGATATTCAGGTTTGGATGAAACCAGCAAAAACGAATCTTTTGTGGCGAAACTTTTTTTTTCGGATTCAGTCAGTGGAATTGGCCTCAATGTTTTCCAAAAAGCCGAATCGTTATTCACCTGCTTCTGACTCACCTGAAAACTTGACTTAATTTCAAGCGGCTCTGGCGGACTGTTTCGACGAGTCTCGGTCTCAATCATCCGGTTTAGTTTTACCGTTTCACGGTTGTTTAATTCAGGTTTCTGCAGCAATGCGCCGATCCGTTTTTGTGCCTGCGTTTTTACTGTCTTTTCAGTTTCGGTTTGCTTATTTTCAGCCGTAATCCGATCATACACCTGTTGATCCTGTATTTGCTGAGTTTTCAGTTTATCGAGAAAAGAATGGTCAAGTGCAGGATTTAACGTGGTTTTGTATTCGTTGATCGATGCTACATACCGGTATTTCATTTTCAGGCCAAATCCGGAGAAATCCATTTCGAAATCGAGACTTACCGGCATCCAGGTATTCGTATTCACTTCGCCATACACCTGGTGGACTTTCACACCAGTCATTGGGATGTGCAGGTTCAAATCGGCTGAATGAATATTCCAGAACAGGTCGGCAATGTAAATGAAGCCTGTAAAAACATCATTCCCATTGGTTTTCGGGATTACTTTTATTTTATTGATTGTTCGACCCTGATCCTCGAAAACGCCTTCGAGCCTGAAATTGTAAACTTTCAGCGCATTCTTGCCGACCGGCGAAACAACACCGTATTTATCAGCGTCATACAAATTATTGGTTATCATGCTCATCGGCGAAGTATTATTTTCCTTGCCCGATGATCGCATTGCCAAAACCTTCTGTTTCACTTTATCCGGCAACTCAAAATCAATCTGACTCACAGTTTCCAACACGAATTGCTGATTCTCTTTCACACCGCCTTTTCTCATTTGTTTTTCGAGCAGAAAAGGAATTTTTTCGAAAACCCCTGATCCTTTCAGATAGACTTTGCAGGAATACTGCGAAACCTGTTTCTGGTAATACGGAGCCAAAGCAATGGCACGCCGCATGATGTAATAAGCCGGATCTTCTCCTGAAGCCAGCACTTTAATCTCGGGAATCCGGTAATCCTGATTTATCAGCCTGATGTTGATTTCCTGAAAGGTTTTTCCAATAGTCAGATTATTTGTTTGAGTATGATAACCCAGATACTGAAACAACACGTTCCATTTTCCCTCCGGAAGTTTGAGTTCGTAATTTCCTTCTATATTTGAAGTCGTTCCGGTTGACAACTGCGGAACGTAAATCGTAGCAAACGGCACAGCCTCACCCTGAGTATTGGTAATGCGACCACGAATTCCCTGTGCCAAAGTTGAATTGAAAAAAACAAAGCAGAATATAAAAGGAAGTAGGTTGCGTAAAATCATACAGCGCGTTATTTTTACAAAATCCTTGTCAAGCAAAAATTAACTCCTTACATGATGAGGCATATCCATCGGTATTTCAAACGAAATCTCCACAACACCCCTGAATTCACCATTTTCCATCCAGGGAGTTTGGTGGATCATTTTGTGAATTCCTTTTTTTTCGATCGTATATGAATTTGGAACTGGCTCTGCAAGCATTTTTTTCAGCAAGGTCCGGGCTGGTTCAGGATGACAATCAATCAGGCTTTTTCCCACTAAATCGCCATCGTCGTTTTTTGCAAACTGTTCTTTCGAACGTTCATTCATATATACAACAATACCTTCGCAGTCGCATACCGTGACTGAACCTAGAAATTCATTCGTCCAGTTCATTCAGCTAAGCTTTAGAAGGTTGGTAAAAGCGAACCCAGTCTATTTCGAACCGGTGAGGCAGACTTCCTGTTGGCTCGGCAACCACGATGGATGCAGCATTCAGGTGCATTTTAAATGCAGGTATGTTGTGGTTCAAAGCAAATATTTCGCGTTCATTGATTTTCCAAACCATTGAATGGGCTGTCCATTCGAGCCTGAAAATATAGAATTCGCCTTTTTTCAGTCCGGAGATACTTTCCGATTCAGCATGAATTCCATGATCAGCTTTGGAGAGAAAACCCAACCGGTTTTTCACGCCCATCTCCAACAGATTAACCTGAGGTGAACTTGCTTCGCCAAGCAAATAAATGGCATCAACCAAATTTCGAGCGGGGTCATATTTTACTTTAGCTTCCAGAATGCCGTGTTTCCACCATTCAGCGCCTGCAGTCGATACAATGCCTGAAGTATAATCGAATTCACTTTCCACGAAACCGAACGGAATCTGCCATTGCATTCCTTTTGCCTTTTCCTTACGGACTTCAATTTTCAGCGATTTCCCGTCAGCCAACACATTTTTCCCTTCAGTAAAAGCCTGTAAATCTCCTGCCTGCGAAAAATTCTTGCCCAATGCCTGACTGGCTCCATGCGATTGAGTCATCCATTTTTGCGGATCAAGCTTTCCCGATTCAAAACAATCTTCAAAAACCAATGCCCATTTCCTGAAAAAATCAAAAGCAGAGGAATTTTTATATTTCAGGTAATTAACAAGTTGAGGCAACTGACGCAATTCAGCAAGCCTTTTCTCCTTTGCTGCCTCATCCGTTTTTTCCCATTTCTGCTTGTCTTCAAGGTAGATAACTCTTGCTTTAAAGTCAACAGAAGCGGTAATTTTTTGAAGTTCTTCCAGGCGTTTCCGTTCAGGGGAATCCTTCATTAGTTCATAATTTAATAACGCAGTTGATTTCCTGAATCGTTTAAAAAATTGAATATCTACTGATTTCTTTACCGTTTGAAATTCGACATATGCAGCATATTCTTGTGATCCTTTGCCTTTCTTCTTTATTGCAGCATACGAATGCATTTCAACAGCCGCTTTAAGTTCCTTGTAATGTACCAATTCTTCAGAGCCTGAAATCTCTTCAAAGCGTTTTAACTCCTCCGATTTTTCAATCGCATAATATTTCTTCAACCGGCTGTTTCTTTCCAGCTTTTTCAGTTCTTTCAACTGTGCTTCTTCCTTGCTTCCTTTCAACGAAAGTTGTCGAAGTTCTGACTTCTTCTGCTTAAAAGTGGCAGAATTGACCAACAATTCAAGTTCATGGTATTCATTCAGTTCTGAAGACTTCTCAAACTTGCAGAACAGGAGGTAGTCAGCCAGCAAGGCTTGATGTGCAGCTTCAATTTTTGAGGTTGATTTGATCAATCCGAAAGTGCTGGCAAGAAATAATTTAAACGACATAATCGGTTCTTTTTTGGTCTGAAATTCGAGGTTTAAAAATAGTAAATAAAACAATCATCACTACTTTTTTCGCGCTTCGGTTGAAAAACGTTAAATTCACCTCATTATTTTAACTAAATAAAATTTTCTCTGATGAAGAACTTTGGAAAGCTCATTCTAACCCTGGTTTTTGCGATTTTACTGAATGTTGGTTATGCCCAGAATTTTCTGGAAACTGAACTTAAGCAGAATAAAACCTATATCTTACTCGCCCATCCAACCGTTCAAAATCTCGAGACCATTCAGTTCATGCTGAAAAACAATATCCTGCAGCTATCTGATGTTGAATTTGTGGGTGTTTATTCCTCCGCCGAAAAATACGATTACAGCCGTTCCGCCACGTTGATCAAAAAGCCCGAAATGAATAAATTTCATCTGCAAAAAGTAAACGGTGAAGAAAGCGCAAACCAAACCTACCGTTTAAACGATTGGACGATAACATTTAAAAGTCTATTCGATCATTCGGTTGGCATTTTCTTTTTTGGTGGCCCCGATATTCAGACTGAAATCTACGGACAAAAAAATCTTTATTCCGAAGTGACCGATCCGAACAGGCACCTGTTTGAAGTGAGTTTCCTGTTTCACCTGCTGGGAGGCAAACAAAACGATGCATTTGTTCCTTTCCTGAAAGAAAAGCCAGCTTATTTTGTAACCGGATTTTGTTTGGGATTACAAAGTATGAATGTTGCCACAGGAGGAACATTAACACAGGATATCCCGGCTCAAACCTATCAAAAGATGAATGCCGGAGAAACCCTGAAACTAAAGAAAGACCAGCTCCACCGTAATTACTGGCAGGAAATTTCAAAAGATTCACTTTTGATGGGCATCAATTTTCATCCGATTCAATATACAGCCAACCCATTTTTTCTAAAAAGGGTAAAGGCAAAAAAAGTCACAAATCCATTGGTTCTAAGCAGTCATCATCAGTCGATTGACGAACTTGGCAAAAACCTGGTAGTTACCGCAACGTCTATGGATGGACTCGTCATTGAAGGAATCCAGCACCGACTTTACCCGAATGTATTTGCCGTACAGTTTCATCCTGAAGTTCCTGCCCTTTATAAAGAAGGTAAAAAGCTAAAATTTGCCCCGGAAGATACCCCAAAATCGTATTACGAAATTCTTTCTACAGCAGATCGTGAATTCCAATTGAAATATTGGTTAACCATCTCAAAGGCCATTAAATCTTCCATCAGGTTGCAGAAAATAAAAACGAATTAATTCGACAATTTAACGATTTGAAGATTGATATTACGCTGAAAAGCTTTAAAACAAAATATGCCACGAAGTCACGAAAGCACCAAGTTTCACTAAGAATCTGTTTAAAAATTTCCCGTGGGGAAAATCGGTCGGTAGAAATGCGGATTATTTTATCCCAGCATTGTCCCGTATGGGACAAAAGACATGTATATTTTCCTTCTTTCTACCGACCTCTGGTTCCTAACGGAACCTAAAATTAAAATTTAAACAGTCTAAGTATTTTTATCAGTGCATTCTCTTCGTGAAACTTTGAGTCTTTGAACCTTTGTGGCAAAGAAAACTACTCTTTTTTTCAAAACTGAATTCTTTCGTTTTTGCCTGAAGATTGCAGCTTTTTCAATCCTTCAGTCATTCAATACTTCGATCCTTCAATTCGTATCAGAAATGTTCTATTTTTGCAGCTTCAAAAAATGGATCGATGAGTAACCAGACAGAAATACGAAGAAGAAGAACTTTTGCCATTGTGAGCCATCCCGATGCGGGAAAAACAACCCTGACCGAAAAGCTGTTGCTATTCGGTGGCGCTATCCACGTTGCCGGCGCTGTAAAAAGCAATAAAATAAAGAAAGGTGCAACTTCCGATTTCATGGAAATTGAGCGCCAACGCGGTATTTCGGTTGCCACATCGGTAATGGGTTTCGAATATGACGGTTACAAGGTCAATATTCTGGATACTCCCGGTCACCAGGACTTTCAGGAAGATACATTCCGCACGCTGACGGCAGTTGACAGCGTAATTATCGTCATTGACGCTGCCAAAGGAGTTGAGCCGCAAACCGAAAAACTAATGAATGTTTGCCGGATGCGTAAAACTCCGGTCATTGTATTCATCAACAAGCTCGACCGACCAACCCAGGATACTTTCGAATTGCTCGACGACATCGAACGGCAATTACAAATCAGCATCAATCCTTTGAGCTGGCCAATCAACAATGGTCCGGAGTTTAAAGGAGTTTACAACATCTTTAATAAAAGTCTGAACCTGTTTAAAGCCAACGTTCAGGATATTGAGACAGGCATTTCGTTTGACGATCTCAACAGTTCGGAACTCGAAAAACATATTGGGAACGATGCCAGAAAGCTTCGCGAGGATCTGGAACTGGTATATGGCGTTTTTCCTCCCTTCGACCACGACGAATATCTGGCCGGAAACCTTGCTCCTGTTTTTTTCGGAAGCGCTCTCTATAATTTTGGAATTCAGGAGTTGTTGGATGCCTTTGTTAAAATCGCGCCCTGGCCACGTTCGGTTCAAACCGAAGAACGGTTAATCGATCCGGAAGATGATAAATTCAGTGGCTTTGTATTTAAAATCCATGCCAACATCGATCCCAATCACCGCAGCCGCATCGCTTTCGTAAAAGTTTGCTCCGGAAAATTTATCCGAAATAGCATGTACAAGCAGGTCCGGACAGGCAAAACGTTCCGGATATCAAGCCCAACCGCATTTATGGCTTCTCAGAAAGAGATTATCGAAGATGCTTATCCGGGAGATATCGTGGGTTTTCCTGACAACGGTTCATTTATTATTGGCGATACCATAAGCGAAGGTGAGGATATTCATTTTAAAGGACTACCAAGCTTCTCGCCTGAATTGTTTAAGTTCGTTGAGAATGCTGATCCGATGAAAACCAAGCAATTAAACAAAGGAGTCGATCAGTTGATGGACGAAGGTGTAGCGCAGTTGTTTACCAGCCAGTTTAATGGCCGGAAAATCATCGGAACTGTCGGGCAGCTTCAATTCGAAGTAATTCAATACCGTCTGGAGCATGAATACAATGCCAAATGCCGTTTCGAGCCCATGCAGATGTACAAAGCCTGTTGGATTCAAAGTGACAATCCTAAATCGTTAGCCGAATTTAAAAACCGCAAACATCAGAAAATGGCAACCGATAAACGTGGCCGCGATGTGTTTATGGCCGATTCGCAGTTCATCCTGGACATGGCCCAAAGTGAATTTAAAGATATCCGGTTCCATTTTACTTCCGAATTCTAAGGCAAAAGTAAAAAGGTAAAGGTAAAAAGTAGGGAAACACTCTCCAAAGCCACTTTTTACTTTTGCCTTTTGCCTTTATACTTTGTACTTTTGCCCAAAAATATTGCGTTATGGATTTTTACCATGGTGATCTGTTCACATATTTAGTACTTCCATTGTTGATCTTCTTTGCGAGGATATCTG
This sequence comes from Bacteroidota bacterium, assembly GCA_030684645.1. Taxonomy (GTDB): domain Bacteria; phylum Bacteroidota; class Bacteroidia; order Bacteroidales; family Prolixibacteraceae; genus Aquipluma. The sequence goes on from JAUXUF010000135.1 coordinate 39,249, forward strand.
ATGTTACAATCGGAACCGTCCGGATTGTAATGGTCGCAAAAGGACAAAAAAGCATTGCCCCTCTCTTAGGTTTTTTCGAAGTTTTGATCTGGTTGTTAGCTATTAGTAAGATTATTGAGAACCTCGACAACTGGGTTTGTTACATCGCATACGGCGCCGGATTTGCTACCGGAAATTATATTGGAATGATCATAGAAGAAAAACTGGCCGTTGGTATTGTTCAGCTTCAAATCATTACCCGGGCCGACGCGCACAAACTGATTGAAAAGTTAAAAACCGACGGCTACGGAATTACCCATCAGGAAGCGCATGGGGCAACCGAGGAAGTTTCGATTATCTATTCCATTGTTAAACGAACCGATTTACCTCATGTAATAGAAATTATCCGCACCTATAATCCCAATGCTTTTTATTCAATTGCTGATGTCAAATTCGTCAACAAAGGGCTGTACTCTTCCATAAATCCCATGGAGCGCTGGCGAAAGGGTAAATGAGGCGAAGTAACAGGCAGAAACACTGTAAAAATGAAGTCTTTACAATCTCGTATGTTCTGCAGTATTATTCATAAAACTAGGTGATAATATCTAAATAAAAGTATCTTTGATTAGTGATAAACCAGAGAAATACATAAAATTTCGTTATCACTCCTTTCCTGTTTTGCGATTTGGTAGTTCAATTTATGCGGAAAAGAACCTGTCAGGCTGAATGTCTGCAAGGATTTAAGTAAAAGAATGTTTTACTTAAATAGTAATTTAACCTATGAACTGGTGAATCTACTATTTTAGGGAAGACTTATAACATAAATATCTATGAAGGGAGGTTATGAATACACCACAAATAACAAATGAGTCTTACACAATGGTTCGGTAAATTTTAATATAAATATTTGAATATCAATAAAATAAGCGAAAAATAAGTATAAAATAATTTGTTTAAGACCTTAAAAATCAGTAATTTAAAAGATTATTCCGTAATTTTTTATTTATGATTCCTAAG
>JAUXUF010000136.1 GCA_030684645.1 Bacteroidota bacterium
GATGAAACAGAAGCAGTTGAGATAAAAATTGATATGATGAAACCAAATCTAACAATTGATTATCCGAGTGATGGACAACGGTTTGATGCAAAAACTGTTGGTGTAAAATGGTCGGCAGATGATATTACTAACGGAATAGAATTGAGTGGACTTGAAGGTATCTATATTGCGTTGGATCAAGCAAACGATTTTCTAAGATTAAATGAGAATGAAACGAACTATACGTTCAATGATCTCACCGATGGAATCCATAAAGTTTATTTAAAAGCAAAAGACAAAGCCGGCAATTTCTCAGATTTAAGATTGACTCAATTCTCTGTTAACTCGAGTATTCCGCTTGCGTCAGTAGAAATTACTGGTATTTCTGGCATTACAATGAAAAGCGTTCAAGCATTTGGAATAATTAATGATGATAAAGGTGTTGAAGTTATCTCAAAAGGAGTTTGTTGGAGCCAAGATTTAAATCCGACTATTGCACTCAGCACAAAGACGAATGAAGGCTATGGAAATGAAATATTCTCTACTAAAATAATAGAACTGGAGCCAGGAATCACTTATCATGTCAGGGCTTATGCTACTAACTGTGTCGGAACTTCATATAGTGAGGATGTTAAGTTCACTACAAATAGCTCTGCATTAATTCCTTCGCTCATAACAAACAATGTTTCTGACATTGTTTCGGGATCAGCTGTTTCTGGTGGATATATTATTTCTGATGGAGATGCCTTAATTTTATCACGTGGTGTTTGCTGGAGTACAAATGCGAATCCAACATTAAGCGATTCATTCACAATTGATGGCAATGGAACAGGTGCATTCATTGGTAATATTACTGGATTAACTTCAGGAAACACATACCATGTGAGAGCTTATGCAACAAATAGTGCAGGGACATCTTACGGTGAAGACAAAATCTTTACCACAATTACAGAAAACTCGATGACAGCAAATTTCTCATTTGCTCCCGTTAATGAATGTACACCTTTGACTTTTAGTTTTTTTGATGAAAGTACTGGCGATCCAACTTCCTGGGCATGGGACGTCAATAATGATGGGGTGGTTGATTACACTGTTAAAAATCCAACACACACCTATAATAGTGCTGGAACCTATTCAGTAAAATTATCTGTAACCAATGCTGCGGGTACAAATTCAAAAACTCAAAGCAATTACATCACGGCAAATTCAACATTGACCCCCAATGTCAGCATTAATGTGTCCCCATCCAGAATAATTTATTCAGGACAATTGGTAACTTTTGCAGCTTCTCCAACAAATAGTGGGACAAATCCAAAGTATCAATGGAAAGTGAACGGTAATAATGTTGGTAGCAATAGTCCGACATATTTAAGTTCAACACTAACCAACGGACAGATTGTTTCATGCGAGATGACATCCAATTCACCATGTGCTAGCCCGACGGTTGCTACATCAAATTCAATCACTATGGCAGTAAGTGCTACGACTGCTGCTTCAGTCGAAATAGGTATTAAAACAGGCTCTAATCCGACTTGTATGGGCGAATTGGTCACCTTTACTGCATCACCAACCAATGGAGGAACAGCACCTTCATATATCTGGAAAATTGGATCTACTGTAGTTGGTAACGGAGCTAGTTATACCACAAATAATTTATCGGACGGACAAGTTGTTACCTGTGAAATTACTTCAAATGATGCCTGGGTAATTCAAAATACTGCTACATCAAATGCAATTACGATGAAGGTGAATTCCTCAATGATTCCGACAGTAACAATTGCCTTAACATCTGGATCTAATCCCAGTAATGAAGGGCAATCACTTATATTTACAGTAACGTCAACAAATGGAGGGTCTTCACCAAGTTACCATTGGAAAGTAAATGGTTCTGATGTTGGAGATTCTCGTCCAACCTTTTCTTCGATCTATATAAGAGATGGACAAGTGATATCTTGCGAGATGTATTCGAGCTCTACTTGTGCCAACCCAACAAAAGCCACTTCCAATACGATTACAATGAAAGTGAATTTTCCTGTTTCAAGTGAAACTATATCAGTTAATGATTTAATAAAGGTATATCCAAATCCAACAACTGGCATTATTACCATTGAAGGTTTACCGGAAAATCATAAGACTAAAATTGCTGTTTATACTGCTAACGGTAAACTAATCATGAAAAAAACAACTTTTGCCAACCAGGATAAAATAGACATCAGCAAACAAGTCCCTGGCACATACGTTTTGGTTGTTAATAAGCAAACAGTAAAGGTGATTAAAGAATGACATGAAGGAAATAACTCTTCATTTATCTGATTCATTGCAAAAACCCGAAACCGTGGAGTTTCGGGGTTTTATTTTTAGCCCAATCGATTGATGTTTAGCTTACTACATGGAATGTTTCAAATTCTTATCGTGGATTTAAAAGAAGTATAAGTCAGTTTATCAGGCATAAATCTATACTTCGAAATGAAAATGAAGAAAGGATTCAAAACAAAGATTTCTGAAAAATTTAGATATTTTGAAACATTACTGACCGACAAATATTTTACAAAACATATGAATTGCCATATTTTGTTTAACCTCTACGAGGTACGCTGTATTCGGGGGTTGTTTTTTCTACAATACTAAATCTCCTACGGAGAAACTTCCGCGTAGCGGATAAAGTATTGTAGAAGAACAGTGAAGGAACCTCCGAATTCCGCGTAGCGGATAAACTTTGATTTTTCTCGGTCAATAGTGATTTTGAAAATAGATTTGCGCCATTTATAAACTAAATGCCGGATAGAATCTCATTTGTGTTGATTTATTCAACAGGTGTATAGAATCTATACACTTAACTTAAGCCGCTAATAAGCAGGACTTTAAATGCATAAAAAATAAACAGTGTTGAAATATTCTACAGTTGGTCGCGATGTAATCGACGTATCAAGAATAAAAAAGGAATCGGTCAAAATGCTCCCTATATTTCAATGCCTGTTTTTGATGAGGATTCTGTCATCATCCCAAAAGGGCTCTACTTTGACAAAACGCATACCTGGGCTTTTATGAAAAAAGATGGTTATGTAAAAATCGGGATCGATGATTTTTTGCAACACATTACGGGAACCATTACCCGCATTGAAATGAAAACTGCAGGAGAGAAAATCAAAAAGGGCGACAGGTTGCTCACCATAATAAGAAAAGGGAAACAGTTAAATATTTAGGAACTGGATAGATTCAAGGATTTTCTGGCCCGGACCATGCGGAATTACACTCCGGAAACTGCCATGATTATCATGCAGGATGGAGGTGAACTTTACGATCATCCACTTTCGGCATTACCCGATGAAATATGGAAGGGTTTTCAGAAAGAATTTTTAAATCCAGATCAGCTGCAAACACCAGTTAACTGAATGAATACCAGTTTAAATCAAACTTTCTGATCCGGTTTTTGAGGATGGAAAAGATAATTTGAAAACTGGTGTCCGGCGCCAGTTTTTTTTTTGTAATTTGCAATGAAATAAAACCTGTTGATTATAAAATTAATCAACACAAGAAACAATCTCAAGATATGCTTTTCAATAAAAAACACCAAAACAATACAGGGACGGCGATTCTTAAAAACTACGTAAAATTCAGGTCTTCAATTTATGGTCGTGTCGTTTTAATCATTACCATCTTGTCTGTTTTTCTTTTTGTATCGTTCAATGTTATTTTTAGATCTGTAAACGAACAATACCTCAATACGGTCATTCGCCAGAGCGGAAACAATATTGGTTCGATCGTGAAGGGGTCTTTATATCATTCCATGCTCGAGAACGATAAAAGTGCACTTCAGAATACGCTTGATATTATTAATAATATGCCGGGTATCGATGAGGTGAATATGTATGATAGTCGCGACAGTCTGGTTTATTCATCGTTTGCTACTGATACAAACAGTGGCCACAGCGATCCGAATTGCATCAGTTGCCATCCAAACATCCGGGCAATGTTTCCCGGAAAAGAGAAGTCGTACAAAATAATTGAGGTCAACAGCGATTGTACGATGAATCAGAACGATAACAGCAGCCGTCATTTGTTGATCCGGTCACCTATTCTGAATGAAAGATCATGTTCTGCAAGCGCTTGCCATGCACATCTTGAAACGGATACCATTTTGGGTTCATTGGTTATCAAAATTCCGTTGGAAGCCCAGGATGCGGCTATCGAAAAATCTTCAACCGAATTTTTTCTTCTGGCTATATTTGCAACCTTATTGCTGGTCTCATTTCTGTTAATTTTCACCAGGAAAAAAATTAAAGATCCGCTCAACGAGCTGGTGAAAGTCAGTATCGCGGTTGCCAACGGCGATAAAAGTACACGGGTAGAGATCAAACCCAATCATTTGGATGACATGAGAGTAGTTTCGCAGGCATTTAATGATATGCTCGATAACCTGCATACGGCAAACGACGAATTGGAAAACTGGTCGCAACAATTGGAATATAAAGTTCAAAAAAAGTCGGAGGAATTGGGTGCAGCTCAAAATGAACTGATGCATGTTGAACGTTTGGCTTCGCTTGGAAAATTATCTTCCTCTGTTGCCCACGAAATAAATAATCCTTTATCCGGAATTCTGATTTACACGAAACTGTTGCATAAACAAGTCAGTAATCCTGAATTGTATGCATCCAAAAAAGAAACGATACTGAAGCATTTAAAGCTGATTGAAAATGAAACCAAACGATGTGGCGATATTGTAAAAGGCTTATTGGATTTTTCGAGAAAGGACCAGAATGATTTCGAGCCCAGGCATTTGCATGAGATACTTCAGGAGACTTACGATTTAATGACCCATTCGATTAAAATTGCCAACATCAGTTTTCTGAAAGATTTTTCCGCAAAATCAGATTTGATTTATTGTAGCCCGAACCAGATTAAACAAGCTTGCATAGCCATCCTTGTAAATGCTTCCGAAGCGGTACCCGAAAACGGGGAAATTGTGATCAAGACTTTAAATTCGGATGATGATACGGTTAGCTTTGAAATTTCGGATAATGGACTGGGTATTGCCGCCGAAGACATTCCCCATATATTCGAACCTTTCTTTTCGACCAAGCAGGATGTCAGTGGCATTGGATTGGGCCTGGCTATTGTTCACGGAATTATACAAAACCATAAAGGGAAAATACATGTCAAATCAGAGCTGGGAAATGGAACAACCCTGACAGTAATTTTACCTTTGATTAAAGATTAAGGAGAATATAAAATGGCTAGAAAGATATCCATATTAATCGTTGACGATGAAGAGTCAGTACGGGATTCGTTATACAACTGGTTCATAGAAGACGGTTTTCGGGTTGAATGTGCAGAAAATGCCAAGAAGGCGCTGACCATTCTTGCGTCAGGAGAATTTGACATTATTCTGGCCGATATTAAAATGCCGGGGATGGATGGGCTGGAAATGCTCCGGAGAATAAAAGCCCTGAAAAAAGATTCGATTGTCATCGTCATGACTGCGTTTGCCACGGTTGATACTGCTGTCAAAGCGCTGAAAGACGGCGCTTATGATTATGTAACCAAACCCTTTGACCCCGATGATTTAACCCATTTAATCAGGAATGCTACCAAACAAATTTCGTTAGCCGATGAAAATGAAAACCTGAAGAAAAAAGTAATTTCACTGGAGAATGTGGAAGATCTGATTGGAACCAGTGAAGCCATGAAAAATGTGCTCAGGGAGATTGAAAGCGTGGCACAAACCAATTCTTCGGTTATTATTACAGGTGAAAGTGGGACTGGCAAAGAATTGGTCGCCAAGGCAATACATTTCAATTCTTTCCGAAAATTTTTCCCGTTTGTGAGTGTTCATTGCGGCGCTTTGACTGAAAGCTTACTTGAAAGCGAGTTGTTTGGTCACGAAAAAGGAGCTTTTACCGGGGCCATTTATAATCGAAATGGCCGATTCGAAATGGCCGACAACGGGTCGATCTTTCTCGATGAAATTGCCACCATTTCTACAAAAATGCAGGTTGAATTACTCCGGGTTCTGGAGTCCAAAACTTTCACGAGGGTGGGTGGAAATAAAGAGATAAGCTCCGATTTCAGGGTGATCTGCGCTACCAACAAGGATTTAAAAAATATGGTTGAAAAAGGAACTTTTCGGGAGGATCTCTTTTACCGGCTGAATGTGGTCAACATACAAATTCCACCATTGCGCGATCGGAAGGAAGATATTCCGTTACTGGTCAACTATTTCATTAAAAAGTATTGCACTTCGATGAATAAACCGCCTGTTCCGATCGATCAGGCTGCTTTGAAACGTTTGCAGGAATTTAATTTTCCGGGGAATATACGTGAGCTTGAAAATATGATTGAACGGGCCATAGTTGTCGGTACCGGTAAGAAAATAGGCTTGCAAGACCTTCCTTTGGAAAAAACTATGGTGAATAATTTTGCTGAAAGCCTGGATGATTTTGAAAAAGCTTTCATTTTGCAGATTCTCAACAAATACAATTGGAATATTTCCCGCACAGCAAAAGCATTAAAAGTTGACCGGGTAACGCTCTACAATAAAATCAGGAAGTACGATTTAAAACTGGCAGATCAATAAGATTGCCTGATGACTTTGCAAAATATCACTTTAATCTCTTTTGGGTACTTCGGGAAAGACATTCTTGAGAAGGCAGCCGAGGCTGTGAACCAGGAATTTAATTATCCGGTCTTGATCAAAGAAGGTCATCTGGATTTGTGCGGATTTTTTGATCCGGCACGAAGGCAATACAATGGAACTACCTTATTGATGGATATTCCGGATCATGCTGACCCCCTAGTACCCCGGTG
>JAUXUF010000137.1 GCA_030684645.1 Bacteroidota bacterium
TGTAGTGCAGTGTTATTCACAATATCAACCACTGCAAAACCACATATATCCAAACCCCATTTTGCTGTACCGGCGACACCAGACCAGTATCTACCTCTGCCGTAAGTTGACATGCCAGCCTTTGGAATATAACTTGGATCAAACGCAATAATCCTTTCACCAGAAACTACCTGATTGATAAACTGCTTGTTGAAGGAAAGGAAGTCGAACCCTTTCTCAAAATGGTTCCGGTAAGTTTGCTCCGTAAGAGGACTGAACCGCCCAAGTTGCAAGAAATTTATCCTACCTTTGATGCTCAAAATATGCCAAAGAACGGTAACAATAAAATCTTTACGAGACTTATTTAGCATATCGAAAACATTATTTTTTAATATGCTGATAATAAAACACTTAACCGAATTACATTGATTCCAAAAACAGGCATTTTATTCTAGCGTATTAATTTTAATCTCATTATCTTGAAAAAGAATTTTAAACACCATTCCATTGGTTTTACTGATGGTACTTAAACCATTCCAACACCATCAAGTTCCTTACCATAAATTATTTATAAAATGAGCAACACGTATTGTGTAATAATGGCAGGTGGCATTGGCAGCCGGTTTTGGCCTTTGAGTAAGAGTACTATGCCAAAACAATTCCTGGATATCCTGGGAACAGGCCGCACGTTTATTCAGCAAACCTACGACCGTTTTAAAAAGATTTGCCCGGATGAGAATTTCTATGTCGTAACCAGTGTCGATTATAAAGAACTTGTTCTGAAACAATTGCCTGAACTTAAGGAAAGTCAGATTCTGCTCGAGCCTTTGCGCCGAAATACAGCTCCTTGCATCGCATATGCCAGTTACAAAATTCAAACGCTGAATCCGGATGCGAATATCATTGTAGCGCCTTCCGATCATCATATTCAGCAGGAAGATGTATTTCTGGAAGAGATCAGAAAGGGACTCGAATTCGTGTCTGATAACGATGCCTTGTTAACGCTAGGAATCAAACCTGGAAGGCCTGAAACCGGCTATGGGTACATTCAGGTTGAAAGCAGCCAATCAATCGGTTCAGTTGAAAACCTTTACCGGGTAAAAACATTTACCGAAAAACCTGATCTTAAACTGGCCAATATTTTTCTGGAAAGCGGTGAGTTTTTCTGGAATTCCGGAATTTTTATCTGGTCGTTAAAATCAATCCTGAAGGCTTTTGAAACCCATCTGGGTTCTGTGTCAGAATTGTTTAAAAAAGGCATTAAGCTCTATGGAACAGCCGATGAGACTCCATTCCTGAACAAAACCTATTCCGAATGCCAGAATATTTCAATTGATTATGGGGTGATGGAAAAGGCATCCAATGTATATGTGTTGTGTTCTGATTTCGGGTGGAGTGATTTGGGAACCTGGGGCTCATTGTATGAAAAATCGAATAAAGATGATGATGGAAATGCAGTTTCAGGCGAAAATGTGATGATGTACGGAATGAAAAACTGTATTGTGAACATGCCCAACGAAAAATTGGTTGTGCTCCAAGGGCTGGATGGTTATATTGTTGTGGAATCTGAAGGAACACTGTTGGTTTGCCGGAAAGAAGACGAACAGCAAATCAGGCAGTTTGTAAACGATGTCAAATTGAATAAGGGCGAACATTACGTTTAAACGGAATCCTACTCATAATAATTCGGTTTAAATGTGCTGCGCACACACCTGAATCCGATATAAGACTTTGCTGAATCCTGATATTCAAAGCTTCGGGTCGATACCTGAATATAATAGGCGATGTCTTTCCACGATCCTCCGCGAATTACTTTTCGTTTCAATGCAGGCGGATCCTCGGGTTTGGCATTGTACTGGAAGTCGGGACTAAAATCATTCATGATTTCATATCCCGATTCATCGTAGGCATTTGAAGTCCATTCCGCCACATTCCCGGCCATATCATACAAGCCATAACTATTAGGCAAGAAATTGGCAACCTTTTGAGTTGTCACGTTTGTGCGACTATCCGACACATAATTGCCTCTCAATGGTTTAAAGTTAGCCATAAAACTACCTTCTTGGTTCCGTGTGTAATAGCTTCCCCAGGGATAAAGAGTCATCTGATGGCCACCACGGGCTGCATATTCCCATTCTACTTCTGAAGGCAGGCGGTAATCCATCACACCCGGATTGCTAATCATTTCCTGAAAATTGTTCATCTGTTTGGTCCGCCAGCTGCAAAAAGCCTTGGCCTGAGCCCAGGTTACACCAACAACCGGATAATCGTCGTAGGCAACGTGTGAAAAGTATTTTTCGGTAAGGGGTTCGTTGTACGAAAAAGTAAAATCGCGTATCCAGACCAGAGAATCCGGGTAAACCGGCGTTGATTCGCGCATTATGAAAGAGGAGCGATTCTGTATAGGATTTTCTTTCCCTGATAAATCTGAAACAGTTCCGGTATAACTTTGTGTCTCGAAATTATAACTGTTTGCCCGTTTGGCTGCTTGCCTGTAATCGATCCAATAATGCTCATACCTGAGTTTTCGTGTATCAAGTTCTTTTTTGTTGAAAAATCGTTCCGGTTCCGGAATATACATTTCTTCCAAAATAGCTTGATAATCTGGATTTTTCCATTCGATAGGTTCCATCCAGTTTAGTCTTGGTGTTTCGAGAATGATTCCTTTTCGCCCCTCGGTGATCAGAAATTCTGGAACTGTTTCGGATAAAAGCTGACGGGCAATAGAATCTCTGACCCAAAATACAAACTGACGGTATTCGTTGTTGGTGATTTCAGTGTCGTCCATCCAGAATGAAGGAACTGACACCGTTTTCACAGGTTTTCCTGATCGATCTGTTTCCTCATCGGACGGACCGATATGTATGCTTCCCTGTTTGATGAAATTCATCCCGTAAGGAAGGGGTTCAAAATAGGGCTTTCTGTTCTGGGCGCTTGTAAGCTGACTCGTCCAATCGCGGTTGCATGAACCGAAAAGGATTAAAGCGAACAAACTGATGAGCAGAATTTTATACATTAAATGTTAATACTCCCAAAGGTTTTGTTCGTAATCGAAGATTGAATTTTCGATCCGTTTGCTTTCGAGCATGGCATCTTTCCCGCTTAAATACTGGCTGATGTCACGATTGTTATAGATATTTTCCTCTTTTACAATGTATGAATTAAATTTCCGTTTCAGGAAAATATCATCATAAGAAGCATTCCTGGCGGTGTTCTGCGGATTGAATACTTCGTTGTTGGCGAGAATATCACGCGCTTCAGGAAAATATATCCAAAATACCTGACGGCGCTGCACTGCTTCCTGATTGACATCTTCATCGCGGAAAAATTCCTGTATCGGACAAATTCCGATAATCCTGACATTCATGGTTGAGGATTGTTTATCGAAATACCATTCTTCTTTCACCATGAATTGTTTCACTTCCTCTGAACGGATTTCACCCGAGACAACTTTATTTTCAAGTTCACCGGTGTCAACGTTTCTAACCTTTCGGGTACGGGTAGTCGCACCAAAAGACTCTTTCACCTGTTCAAAAGTCATCGGAATTTTGAACTCGTCGTCATTTTTAGCGTCGTATGCAGTTAATTTGCCGTTTTTAATTCCTTCAAGCAGAAGATTTACCAGATTGTACCGGCCTTCGATCTCCTTGGTCGGGAAATAAAGTGGCTGGTTCATTTTTTCGCGAAGGTCGATGATGCGCCATACTTTTTTGCGCCACATCACATCTGCTTCCCTTACGAAAGGAAGAGGAGTAGGCTTGCGGTTATTCAAGTCTGTCCGCTTATATGCACCATCAATAATCTGCGCTTTTGCTTCCTGATTGGTTGCTCCAATTAATAGAGCCAATACTCCAAAGAATACTAAGACCTTTTTCATTTGTTTATTTTATTTTAAAACTGATTGGAGATAACGGACGGTTTAGCCCATCGTCCCCTTTCGCCATAATATTATCGATATAAATATAACTTCCCGGTGTCAACTTGCTAAAGAAGCCTTTTTGTTCATCGGTAAATTTGTTCGATTTGGATGAAGTTGTTTTCACATAGGTTCCAGTGAAGGACACATCAAATTGTGTTACCGTAAATTTCAAATCGAAAAGAAAATCTTTAAGCTCGGCAAATATTCCATTCTCGGCCAACAAGTCTTCTTTTCTCAGGGTTCCCCCATTCATACCTCCAATAGTTGCAAGAGGAGGAGGAACTTCCTTTACGCGAAAATTCATTAAACCCATTGGCCTTTTCTCTCCATTCATATTAGCCGTAACTGAAATGGAAGTGCTATTACCAAGACCGTCTAATTTTGCAGGATAAATAAGATATTCCTCTCCATTTTTTTCGACGCGTCCGTTGTTAATCGATACCACGAGATTTTGGGACGCCACTCCTGGTGCGGAAACACTAATCGGATTGGCAATACCCAAGTATAACACATTCATTTTGGTAGCAGATATGGTCACGCCTGGATTGCCTACCTGATATTCACCATCGAATTTATAAACATTGATATTTCCCTCGGGGTTTTTGTATTTGATTAATCCACCCCATTTAAAAGTACCGGCCTCAGTTGCTGTGGCTTTGTATATACCTTTACCATCCTTCATTGTAAGCTTATTGTTGCCCACAAAGATTTCAGGTTGCTGAGTCGTATCTTCTGCTGCCAAAAATATTTCAGCTTCAAACTGGTCTCCTTTAAGAACATAGGTCGATTTTGCCAGAATCCGGGCTCCCAGTTTATTGAATTTGAACGATGATGCATCAATCTGGCTGAACAAGCTTGAAATAATATTGGTTTCGGCATTTTGTATGTCGATCTGCATTTTTGATAGCAGGGTAATTACAGCAATCAGTGGTTTACTTTCGAAATGCAAAATTTCCCAGGTCTTTTTTTCTCCTCCTTCAGCTATATTAATACGAGGATCTGATGTATCCAGCTGTTTATCAATATTTTCACGCATTGGGGAGCCCTGCTCTGTAAAGGATGCCAGAAAATCGCGGTATTCGTTAATGCTGTTTTTCAGATCAGTTGCTTTTTTCTGTTGAATCATGATCTCTGAAGGCGTATTCAGGTCATCTTCCTTTTTCATCAGGATGGTATCGCCTTTGCTGTTAATAATGATTGGCTCTTCTGAAAGAACAAATTCAGGTTCTGCATTTTTTAAAGGCATACCGCCTGAGGCGAGAACTAACTCTTCTTTCAGGTCTTTAATTTTGGTAATTAATGCACTTGTTTTTTGCTTGACCTGATCGGCTTTATCTTTCCATTCTTTTACTTTGGCTGGAGTTTCAATATATGCAGCATCAAATGATCGGTAAATTTGTTCATTTTTTCTGTTTACATTGTTCAGTGTCTGGACTAAACTGGCATCCACAATCCGAAATGATTCGAGCACTTCAGATGCCACATTTAGCGCCAACAAAGCTGTCAGCACCAGATACATCATATTGATCATTTTTTGCCTCGGGGTTTCCGGGCAATTCTTAGTCCCCATAGTATTCGATCCGTTAAATTACTTCTTTTTATAATTCATGGCTCCAAGCATATTTCCATAAATCGAATTTAGAGCATCAAGGTGTGAATTCAATTTTTCAGCATTTTCCCTGTATTTTTTCATTTCCTGTGCTGAGGAAGCAATTATCTGGTTCATTTGATTTAGGTCTTCGAAAAACCTGGATGAGGCATTTATTTGTTCACTCGTACCTTTCAACTGTTTTTCATAGGTAGTATTCAATGATTCAATGTTCTTATTCAGCTTTTGAAGATTATCCCCGTAACTGGAGGAATTCACTTCCAAATCTTTGAATCCTTTTTCCATAGAGCCGGAAAGCTTTTGATAAGACTCAACCAGTTTACTCCCTGATTCATCGATCTGCCTGGTGAATTTCACACTCGATTCGTTGAGTTTTGCAAGCATACCGTCACCGGTTTCCGAAATCTTGTGTGCCGTACTGCTGTATGAATTTACCAATTCACCGATCGAATTATGAATCGTGGTATTGGCCTGGGTATTTATTTCTGAAAAGGCGATCATCGATTCAGAAGCTGAATTCAGGTTGCGAACATACAGATCAGTTGCCAGTGTGGCTGTTGAAATATCACTAATTCCTGATGCGGTATTGGATAAATCGACCAAACTTTTTCCGATTTTAGCCAGCAGTTCCGGAGTGATGTTTGTGCTGTTCAGTAAAGAATCAAAACTACCTTTAATGTCAGATTGAATGGCTTCGGAGGGTTCCATCAGATCATAATCATCCTGCAGCTCCGGGTAAACTCTTGCCCAATCAGGTTGTTCCATGGTTGGTTCGAAAGCTGAGATGAAGAAAATAAATGCTTCAGTCATCAATCCGATGGTCAGCATGATCCCGGAGTGGTTCCAGTGCTGGAGTTTAAATAATGCGCCGATGAGTACCAATGAAGCGCCCCATCCATAAACATAACCCATCAGCACTTTCCACCTTTTCGACTTAAGTATTTCACCAATATTCATGTGATCAGTATTAAATATGGGATTTAAAATTCATTGCCAAAAGAAGAACGGACACAGCGAAATCCAATGTAGGATTTGGTTGTATCCTGATACTCAAAACTTCTTGTTGAGACTTGAAGAAATTCAGAAATATCCTTCCATGATCCACCACGGATAACTTTACGTTTCATGGCAGGAGTATCGCCAGGTTTTGCGTTGTATTCAAAGTTCGGGTTAAAATCGTTGATGTACATATAGGCAGATTCGTCATAAGCAGTGCTGGTCCACTCTGCAACATTCCCTGCCATATCATAGAGTCCGAAATCATTGGGATCATAGCTGCCAACTTTCATCGTTGCCATGCCCCCGTCTTCGACGTAATTGCCCCTCAACGGCTTAAAGTTAGCCATGAAAACCCCATCCTTTTCACGGGTATAATATCCTCCCCAGGGATACATGGATAGCTGGCGGTCGCCACGGGCTGCATATTCCCATTCAACCTCAGTTGGTAACCGGTAGTCATGCAAAGTTGCTTCCTTGTGGCTCGATAGAAAATCGTTGTGAAGTTTGGTCCTCCAGTGACAAAATGCTTTTGCCTGTTCCCACGCGACACCAACAACCGGATAATCATCAAATCCGGGATGCCAGAAATAACGGGTTGCCCAAGGTTCGTTGTATGAAAAAGTAAAATCTCTTATCCAACACAAGGTGTCGGGATAAATATTGACCTGATTACGCAAAATAAACGATGAACGGTTTTGGATAGGTTCTTCTTCTCCTTTGGCATTAATTACATTCCCGTTGTAGCTTTGGGTATCATAGTTGTACATGTTTACGCGACGGGCGGCCTGTTTCAGGTCGATCCAATGGTACTCGTAAAACAATTTTCGCGAATCGACTTCCTTTTTCTTGAAAAATCGTTCGTTTTCAGGAACAAAAATGGGTTCCAACGCATCAACGTAATCAGGATTGTTCCATTCCAGTTTTTCTTGCCAGTTGATTCTGGGTGGATCAATCGGATTACCTTTCCGGTCTTCAGTAGTCATGAATTCAGGGAATTGCTCCGATAATAAAGTTCTCGCTATTGAGTCTCTTACCCATTGGATAAACTGACGGTATTCATTGTTCGTAATTTCAGTATCATCCATCCAGAAAGCTTCGACCGATACGGTTTTCGACGGTGTATTGGCCGCTGTTATGTCCTGATCGTTGGGCCCAAGATTAAAGGCACCCCGGTGAATGAAAGTCATCCCGTAAGGTGTTGGTTCAAACCATTTTCCTCTTCCCTTTATCCCAGTTAGTTCACCATTACCTGACTTGCTACAACTATTTAGTGTAACAATCGCCAAAATAACTAATCCAATAGAAAAATGTTTTTTCATAGTGCAGCTGTATATTGCTTCTAATAATTTCCTTATAAGTATCTAATACTCTTGTATTTTTTGTTCCTGTTCTTGCCTAAATCAAGGCTGTAGCTCAGGTATAACTCATGCGAACCACCGGTATAACCTGCCAGAGCAGAGGTAATCAGATCGTAGGCATAGCCAATTCTTAATCCATTATTCAATTCAAACCCTACCAACGCGCAAACGGCATCGTTAATCCGGTAATTTAATCCGGCTGAAAACCGCTTTTTATAAACCAGATCAACGGTGAAATCGGCCTGATAGGATACCATATCCGTTTTGAAATAAACAGCAGGCTTCAATTCAAATAACGGATCAGGCAAACTGATATTGTAACCTGCTGAGAGATAATATTGCCGTACTAAAAAAGAACGTGCTGTCTCGCCAAGTAAAATCGATGCCTGATTGATATGTGAAACTGAAGCTCCTAAAAAATAATCGTTCGATTTAAGAAATAATCCAAATCCCAAATCGAATGCCAATTGGCTTGCTTCCCCCTGAGGAATTCCTGTTTCATCTATCGTTCCATGGTAATCGCTTTCAGGAATATACCATTTGCCATTAACAGACATATTATAAAATCCCAGACTGGTTCCAATACCCAGATCGCCAAATTTTGTCTTTTTTCGGTAGGCATAATCGAAACTGACGGAGATATTCTTAGAAAATCCTAATTCGTCGCTTATCACATTAAAGCCAATACCGCTATCAAAACCAAATAAACCAGATGTCCCACCAACACTAAACACCAATGTTTTAGGCGATCCTTTGATGCCATCCCATTGGTAACGATTTAATATAAGGCCATTTATCAACCCTTCGTTTCCTGCATATCCGGGATTTACAGTTAATTGTGTTAATCTGTTGAAACTGAACTGCGGATCTTGTTGGGCAATTGCGGCTAAGTTAGCTATTATATATAAAAATAAAAAACAAAATATTTTTTTCATAAAAGCATTGTTGCGACTCGGTTTCGCCCAATAAATGTGCAGCAAAATAATGAAAAAATGTTTACTGTACCAAACGGTCGATATTCTCTAAAATCAAAGAACGCAGGTTTTTACTATTTATTTTGCCTTTTATGCATCTTACGAATGTTTTTCCACCATCGATCAGGGATGTCTCCCAGAGAAGCTTTCTTGTAATCATCTTCCTCACAAGGGATTATATACATTCCATTTTTCCTGTCTTCAAAATCCGAAATTTCCATCCACCATCTTCCCGAAATCCGGCTTTGAAAAAATACCAGGGTCAAATTAATATTCGACATGTCAACCATGTATTGGGTAAAGCCATCCGAATCTTCCGAGGGATCTTCGGGTTTTCGGTTTACAAAACCTTCCATGAAATGCCATACAATTTGAGCCATCAGGTTGGTAGAATTCGAAGTCAGATCCTTTTCAGGGATCAGATTAAAAAAACCAGCCATGTTCATTTCATCGCTGGTTCCGGCATATCGGGCTATCTGGCAGGCTTCTTCGGAATATAATCCATTGGGCGAGGCCATCGATTGTCCCGGAGCATCGATATACCGAACCGCGTTCATGTCAAAACTAAACACGTGAGCATTACGCAGGATAGGCTCAACTGAAGTGAGGTCGTACCTGACCTGTCCTAATCGTTTGATATCCCACTGAAAGTTGTTGAACTGGTCGATGTCAGTTTGATCGACAAAATAGTTCTGATAAGCGAGAGATGCGCAGGAATACAGGTTTTTTTGCTTTTCAAAAATCAGGTTCAGGTAGTTTTCTGAATTAATGCTTTTTACACCTTTCCTGAAATCCAGTTTGGGATCAACGGTTGCCAAATTAAACAGCCGGCCATCGAAAGCTTTGGTCATCCCAAATGTCAGGTCCTGACTTCCGCCTAAAACAACCAGGGTTTGATTGTTTTCCAAAATTTGCTCACAAATATCGCGTAAGGCAAAATAGGAGTCGTTCACCGTATGACCGATTTTCAGGTTACCAAGATCTAAAACCTTAAATCGTGACCCGATCCGGTTCAGGTTATACAAATGCTTCCTGATTTCATCAGGAGCTTTGGCTGCACCCAAAACCACTGAATTTCGGTCTTCACCAATGCCAATAATGATCAGCTCGGCTTTTTCAGGTTTAAGTTTTTCCTGATTCTTCTGCAGCAGAGTCCCTAAGGTATATTTTTTATTCGCCCAATCAGCACATTCAAATTTTTCGAAATCAACAGGATCGAAATAATGCAGCAAGTCCATCATTTGTTATTTATCAGGATTTGAAAGTACACATTAAATTAAAAGGTGCAACTAAATACAGGTTTCCCCGAATAATTTATTTCTTCCTTGATTTCTTGGGCGCCGGAGATTTTTCAATCAGCTTCATACAATCGTCAAACGACAATTTGGCCGCATCAGTATTCTTTGGAATTTTATAATTATTCTTTTTGAACGAGATATACGGGCCCCATCTTCCGTTGAGAAGTTTTACTTCAGGATTTTCTTCAAATACGGTGATGACCGCATTCCGGTCTTTCTCTCTTTTGGCCTCTATCAGTATAGTGGCCCTTTCCAAATCAACGGAATATGGATCATCTACATCTTTTTCAAGCGATATGAATTTACTGTCATGCTTGACATACGGGCCGAATCGTCCGATGGCAACAGTTACCGTTTTGCCTTCGTATTCGCCCAGCGTTCGGGGCATCTTGAATAACTCCAATACTTCTTCGAGTGTGATGGTTTCAATATGCTGACCGGAACGCAGACTTGCAAACTGAGGTTTTTCGCCGCCTTCGGTAACTTCGCCCAATTGTGCCAATGGCCCGAACCGTCCGATCTTTACCGATATTTCTTTTCCGGAAGCCGGATCAATACCAATAATTCTGACCCCATTGGTTCGTTCGGCGTCGTTTAATGCGCTTTCAACTTTGGCATGAAACGGATCGTAAAAACTCCGGATCATATCGTTCCAAACCAGTTCCCCATCGGCAATTTCATCAAACTCCTTCTCGACCAGGGCTGTAAAATTATAGTCCATAATCAAATCGAAGTACTTGATGAGGAAGTCGGTGACAACCATGCCTATATCAGTAGGGAAGAGTTTTGATTTTTCAGCTCCTGTCAGCTCAGTCTTGATTTTTGAAGTTATCTTCTGGCCCGAAAGGACCAATTCAGTGAATTCGCGTTCAATTCCCGGACGATCTTCTTTAATTACATACCCACGGTTTTGCACGGTTGTTATGATCGGAGCGTAAGTTGAAGGCCTTCCGATTCCCTGTTCTTCCAGTTTTTTGACCAGGCTGGCTTCCGTGTAACGCGGTGGTTTTTGAGTGAACCGCTCTGTAGCCAGAATTTTATCCCAACGAAGTATTTGGTTGGCAGTTAAAGCCGGAAGTAATCCTTTTGTTCCGCCATTTTGATCTTCCTCATCATCCGATTCCATATAAACACTCAGGAAACCGTCGAAAATCAAAACTTCACCTGAGGCAATGAATTTTTCAGGAACATTTGAAATATCAATGGTCACCGTAGTTTTTTCCAGTTCGGCTTCACTCATTTGTGAAGCAATGGTCCTTTTCCAGATCAAATCATACAACCTTTTTTCCTGACTTGTTCCTGAAATTTCATCCTGATCGATATAGGCTGGACGGATGGCTTCGTGAGCCTCCTGTGCACCTTTCGACTTGTTCTTATATTGACGGACCTGGTGATACTTTTCACCAAACATACTGACGATTTTTTGTTTGGCAGTATTAATAGCCAATCCTGAAAGGCTTACCGAATCGGTACGCATGTAGGTAATCTTTCCTGATTCGTACAGTTTCTGAGCTACACTCATGGTTTGGCTTACCGAAAAACCAAGTTTGCGGCTGGCTTCCTGTTGCAGAGTTGAAGTAATAAATGGAGGGGCAGGAGATCTTCTTCCCGGCTTTTTAACAACTTCACTGATCTGGAATTCGGCGCTTTTACATTTTTCGAGAAAAGCGCTGGCTTCTTCCCGCGTATCAAAACGGCGGTTTAGTTCGGCTTTTAGTTCAGTAATTTTACCGTCTTTCTCCGGAACAAGGAAACTGGCAGCTACCCGAAAGGCCGAAGTGGAGGTAAAATTCATGATTTCACGTTCCCGCTCGACAATAAACCTTACTGCAACCGACTGAACCCTTCCGGCCGAAAGAGATGGTTTTACTTTCTTCCACAATACCGGAGAAACTTCAAATCCGACGATCCGGTCTAAAACCCGGCGGGCCTGCTGGGCATTAACCAGGTTAATATCGATTGCACGCGGATTTTGAACTGCATGCAGAATTGCTTCTTTGGTAATCTCGTGAAATACAATTCGTTTGGTATTTTCTGGTTTTAATCCTAGTGTTTCCATCAAATGCCACGAAATGGCTTCTCCTTCGCGGTCCTCGTCAGATGCCAGCCAAACTGTCTTGGATTCTTTGGCTAATTTCTTCAGTTCTGATACTAATTTCTTCTTGTCGGAAGTAATTTCATATTTGGGAGTAAAATTATTTTGAATGTCGATCCCAAAATCTTTCTTCTCGAGATCCCTGATGTGCCCCATGCTGGAAGTGACAAAAAAATCTTTACCCAGGAATTTCTCAATCGTTTTTGCTTTTGCAGGTGACTCGACTATAACCAGATTTTCATGCATATACTTGGTCCTTTTTTCGTACTGAGTTTGAAATTTTGTGCAAATTAAAGAAAAGGAAACGCTAAGTTCAAAATTAAATTCAATATATTTTTCAATCATATTTATTTGGAAATGATTAATTTATTGAATTTTAGCTTCCGTAGCAGATAATAAACAGTCATGTATGGCAGGCTTTTGGGGTGTTCTTCCTGACAGCCGGGTTGGTTGGCTAATGCACTCATTACAGGATTATTGAATGTTCAAATTTCGAACTTATTTGCCGGAAAGAAAGTGCAGAAAAATGAATTTTAATTGGCCTGATTTTACCTTTGATTTCTGCAAATGGTATTTGCATGGGTTTCATTATCTTTGTCGGCTCAAAACGAAATCATTTCTGAATGGATAAGGATATTTCTGGTTTTAAAAAATACATCCGGATTTTTTGGATTGTATATGCCACGGGGGTTGTTGCTGTTTCACTGATGTTTCTGATGATTGCCCAGGGCATGTTTGGCTTTATGCCAACATTTGAAGATCTTGAAAACCCGGAGAGCCTGCTTGCTTCTGAGGTTGTTTCGGCCGACGGGGTTGTGATGGGCAAATATTTCAAGGAAAACAGAAGTTTTGTCACTTACGGTGAACTCAATCCTGATTTGCTGAATGCTTTGGTAGCCACCGAAGATGTCCGGTTTTTCAAACATTCAGGAATTGATATACGTGGCCTTTTCAGGGTTATGAAAGGAATTCTTACCGGCGATACGAATTCAGGTGGAGGAAGTACCATTAGCCAACAGCTGGCCAAAATGCTCTTCCCCCGTGATAATCTGGACAATAAGCTGGAATTAATTTTCAGAAAGTTTAAAGAATGGGTGATTGCGGTGAAACTCGAAAAAAGCTACACCAAGGAGGAAATCCTGACCATGTACCTGAATAAATATGATTTTCTGAACCTGGCTGTAGGAATTAAATCAGCCTCAGCTGTCTATTTTAATACTACCCCGGATTCATTAAGGCTTGAACAGGCCGCCATGCTTGTCGGGATGGCCAAAAACTCTTCGCTGTACAATCCGGTCCGACGGGCTGAACTGACCCTGCGACGTCGGAATGTGGTTTTGTCGCAGATGGAAAAGTACGGATACATTTCCCAAATTCAATGTGATTCTTTGCAGAAGCTTCCGCTGGGTTTAGATTTTCACAAAGTAGATTTCAAAACCGGATTGGCCCCATATTTTAGGGAATATCTGCGCCAGGCCATGAATGCCAGTAAACCTGAACGCTCTGATTATCGCGCATGGCAATTGCAGAAATACAAGGAAGATTCGGTTGACTGGGCAACAAATCCGCTCTACGGATGGTGTACTAAAAATAAAAAAGCCGACGGCACTTCCTATAATTTATACCGCGATGGCATTCGTATTATTACAACCATCGATTCGCGTATGCAACGGTATGCTGAAGAATCATTAATCGAACATCTGAAGAAAAATTTGCAGCCTTCCTTCAATAAACATCTGCGTGATTTAAGAAACAGGCCATTCTCAAATCTTATGACCACCGATGCCGTGAACGGGATCATGGATCAGGCAATTAAACAGTCCGAACGATACCGGCTGGCTAAACTGAGTGGTAAATCGTGGGAAGAAATAAAAAAAATATTCAACACTCCGGTCGAAATGACCGTGTTTTCATACAAGGGAGACCGTGACACCACACTGACACCGCTTGACTCCATGAAATATAGTTACAGTATTTTCAGGTCTTCATTCATGTCGATGGAAACTAATACCGGACAGGTAAAAGCTTATGTTGGAGGACCTGATTACCGTCATTTTATGTACGATATGGTAAAAGGGGGAAAAAGGCAGGTCGGTTCAACGGTGAAGCCATTTTTATATACGTTGGCCATGCAAAACGGCATGTCGCCGTGCAGCAAAGTTCCGAATGTAAAACAGCAGTTTATTTTGCCTGATGGCCGGATATGGGAAGCCAAAAATGCGTCTCCTACCAAGTTCGAAGATAAAATGGTGACCCTCAGATGGGGATTGGCTCATTCAGTGAACCAGGTTTCTGCCTGGGTAATGAAACAGTACAACCCAAAATCGGTTGTTGATGTAATGAAAAAAATGGGTATTTACAGTCCGATTGATCCGGTACCTTCCCTGTTCCTTGGAACATCGGATGTCACGTTGTATGAAATGGTTGGAGCTTATGGAACATTTGCCAATAAAGGAGTCTATACGCAGCCTATGTTTGTGACCCGGATTGAAGACCGGCATGGCAATGTAATCACAAACTTTACGGCTGAAAAGCATGATGCCATTGATGAGCAAACAGCTTACCTGATGATCGATCTGATGCGCGGTGTTGTTGATGCCGGCTCAGGAGGCCGATTGCGCTGGAAGCCTGAATATGGAGGTTTTAAAGGTCCTATCGCTGCAAAAACCGGAACCACACAAAACCACTCGGATGGTTGGTTTATTGGTATTACACCGCAACTCGTAAACGGGATATGGACCGGAGCCGAATTGAGAAGTATCCATTTCGAAGATCTGCAATCGGGCCAGGGCGCCAGCATGGCTCTTCCGATATGGGGATATTTTATGCGAAAAGTTTATGCCGACAAAAGTTTACCGTACAGTGACGATGCTCAATTTGAACGTCCGGTTAATTTTTCGGTCAATGTTAATTGCGACGACCCCGAAAGTATTGAACAAGACCTGGATAATTCGGAGGATTTCTTTTAGGAGAAAAAGATCGAAGCGCCTGAAATGAGAAGTGCCTGAAGTATTTGTCACAGACTTTACTTCAGGCACTTTTAAACTTTTGCAATTCGAACTAATTCCCAACTTCAAGCTGTTTGGTTATTTTATCGTTTATTTTCTGACTTGGAAATCCGAGTGAATAAACCATGGCTTCAACCTGTCGTAAATAGTTTCGCTTTTTATCCTTTGGGGCATACACGTTTCCTTCAACCGTTATCACCCTGCGTCTGCTGGCATCCAATACGGAAAGGCTAATGAAAGGTCCACCCATAAAGTCATTTTGAACGCGCCATAAACCACGCATCTCTGACGCATAATTTCCTTTGAATTTCAGGACATTAAAATCCTGAGGCAATTCCATCTCGGTAGCCATGTAAGTTCCGGGCAACGGACCGGCTACATTTTTCCTGGTGATCAGGTTGCGTTTGGCAAGTTGGTAGGTCCTCGTGAATGCACTATCCGAATCGTAAGGGTATGAATACACCAGAATATTCTGAGTAATCAACGGAGTATCATATCTGATCCAGGCAAAATCCGAATCTTTTTTGACGATCGCAAATCCGTTCGGCACATAGAGTTGAATATGAAATTCGTCCAGCAACGTTTTGTAAACTCCTTTTTCATAGACTTTTTCATAGGTATCTTTTAACCGGTCCTTTTCAGCCTTCAGGAAATACGCCAGAATCATGTTGCTGTTCGTTTTAAATAATTCCTGAAAGTTTTCCGGAGAACTGGCCTCGATATTCACTACCGCCTGAGGATATGCCCAGGTATTGGTCGTATATTCAACCTTGGGCTCGGTATAGGCCGGTGAAATTTTGACCGTGATAATGTTTCGGCTCTTTTTAAACAAATCAATGAATGCGTCGGGGGGAACATCGATCAGGTTAAACATGGGTTCATCCTGAGGGAGTGATGATTGCGGCTGCGCCAGAACCTCGCGGATCAAAGCCCCGGACTCTCCTTTCCAGGTATCTTTCCCGATTACAATAACTACTTCACCGGATTTGCCTGTAATGGTTTCCATTCTGGCTCCTTGATTATCGCATGAAATCAATACCAATGAAAAGACAACCCATGCAGTGAGATTAGATATGATCCGTTTCATAAGATTATTTTTGGTACAAAGTCTTTCTATCAAAAACCTTACCACAAGATGCGCTTAAGGAATACTGAATATCCGTGGAAGAGCAATTTTGATCAAAAAAAACCCGCGAACTGTCGGGGTTCTTTTTGATTATTTTTCAAGTTTTTCCGAGCCTTTTTTTGGTTCATCTTCCTCTGGCTTTGATGCATTCTTGAATTCCTTAATTCCCTTCCCCAACCCTTTCATTAATTCAGGAATTTTGGTACCGCCAAACATCAGTACAACGACAACCAATACAACAATAAGCTCCTGAGGGCCAATCATACCAGCAATAATAAATAAGTTCATATTAGAAAAGTTTAAATGGTTTTTTGTAAAAGTAACAAAAATAACAACTTCTGTATTTATTTGAATAGTTTAAAAATATCGTTCCCGTTGGCAAAAAGAACCAGTGAAAGCAAAAGTACCATTCCGGCAATCTGGGCATATTCCAGAAATTTATCGCCCGGCTTTCGCCCGGTAATCATTTCGAAAAGCAGGAAAATCACGTGTCCGCCATCGAGTGCGGGAATTGGTAAAAGGTTCATCACTCCCAAAATAATGGATAGGAAAGCCGTCATGTTCCAGAACGAAAACCAGTTCCATGCGCCGGGGAATATATTTCCAATGGCAATAAAACCGCCAAGCGATTCGTACCCTTTTGTTTTGGATGAAAAAATCAGTCTAAACTGCTTCAGGTAATCCCTCACGGTTGAAATTCCGCGGTTAATCCCGGCAGGAACCGATTCGAGAAATCCGTACCGGATAGTTTTAAATTCGAAGTCGTTGATGAAAGATGCTTCAGCGTGAATGCCCAATAATCCGGATTCGTCCAGTTTCATAGGAATATCCATTGGTTTGCCTTCGCGAGTAAGCTGAACCACTATATTCTTTCCTTTATGAGTGCTCAGGTAATTCTGAAACTGATCGTGATAATTAAATTTTACTGAGTCAATTCCGGTGATCTGGTCTTCTTTCTGAAGGCCGGCTTCTTTGGCCACTGATTCTTTCGCGAATTTAGCCACCTTGAAATCGAATAACTTACGGAACGATATCACATCCTTTGATTTGATCAGCAAGGCAATATCGTCATCCGATATTTTAATGTCCATTTTCTGTCCATCGCGTTCAATCTGAATGGTTTGAGCCTTATCCAGAACTACAGTTGGAATAATTTTATTGAAATTTTCAACAATTTCATGATCTACCGAAAGGATTCTGTCGCCGTTCTGAAGGCCAATCTGTCTGCCTACAGAATCAACTTCAATCCCATATTTCACATTGGATGTTGGGAGATATTGTTCGCCCCAGGCATACAGGATACCGATGTAAATAATGAAAGCCAAAATAAAATTCATCACCACACCACCAATCATGATCAGCAAACGTTGCCATGTTTTTTTGGATCGGAACTCATATGGCTGCGGGGGTAGTTTCATGGCTTCTTTATCCATCGATTCATCGATCATTCCTGAAATTTTCACATAACCGCCCAATGGCAACCATCCTATTCCATATTCGGTTTCGCCTTTTTTAACTTTGAAAAGTGAAAACCAGGGATCAAAAAACAAGTAGAATTTCTCTACGCGAGTTTTAAAAATGCGGGCGAATATAAAGTGTCCGAATTCGTGTATGATCACTAAGAGGGATAAACTCAGAATAAGTTGTGCGGCTTTTATCAATACTATTTCCATCTACTGGGTTTCAGTTTTAAATTTTTTGTTTCGCCAGGTGTTTTATGCTGGCTGCTGTCATTATGCGAACTTCCTTATCAGTCAGAATATAATCTTCCAAAACCGGACTTTTAATAAAGCTTGCTTTTTCAAGGATTTGCCCAATGATTTCAGGCATCTGCAGAAAACTAATCTTATCATTCAGGAAAGCCTGCACGACCATTTCGTTTGCTGCATTTAAAATACAAGGCATATTTCCGCCCTGTTTCAGCGCTTCAAAAGCAAGTGCAAGGTTACGAAAATTTTTTGTATTTGGCTGTTCGAATGTCAGCTTTGGATAATCTAAAAAGTTAAACCGTTTGAAGGTTGATGGCAGCCGTTCCGGAAAATTCAGGGCGTACTGAATCGGTAATTTCATATCCGGCAGTCCCATCTGGGCTTTCATCGATCCGTCGCGAAACTGCACGATGGAATGAATAATGCTTTGCGGATGCACCACCACATCAATTTGTTCAGGTTTTAACCCGAAAAGCCATTTGGCCTCAATCACTTCAAACCCTTTGTTCATCAGGCTGGCCGAATCGATCGTAATCTTGGCGCCCATATCCCAGTTCGGGTGTTTCAGGGCATCAGCCTTGGTTACATTCGCCAGCTGTTCCAGAGTGAATCCCCTGAAAGGTCCGCCTGAAGCAGTGAGGTATATTTTTTCTATTTCATTATTGAATTCACCAACCAAACATTGAAAAATGGCCGAATGCTCCGAATCCACCGGGTAAATATTTACGTGGTTTTCAATGGCCAGCTGGTTGATAATTTCACCGGCAACCACCATCGTTTCCTTGTTGGCAAGCGCAATGTGCTTCCCGGCTTTGATGGCATTGCAGGTCGGAATCAAGCCGGAATAACCAACCATCGCCGTAACCACCAAATCGATGTTGCTCATCTGAACCACCTGCTGAACAGCCTCCTTCCCGGCATAAACTTTTATCGGCTCATCCTTTAAAGCTTCTTTCAACTGATCGTAATGGCACAAATTGGAAATCACAACTACATTCGGACGGAAAAGTTTGGCTTGCTCAATCAATAGTTCAATGTTGTTGTTGGCCGTCAGTACTTCCACTTCAAAATGATCGGGATTTTGGGAAATAACTTCGAGGGTTTGTGCTCCAATTGATCCGGTTGACCCCAATATGGCGATACGCTTTCTCATATTCAGGCTTAAAAATCAATGTAAGTTTCAGGATTAAGGGCAATGCCATTGTGCCAGAGTTCAAAATGAAGATGCGGGCCGGTAGTCAACTCGCCACTGTTTCCCATGATGGCAATCACATCGCCTGCTTTCACTTTGTCGCCCACTTCCTTGAGCAATTCAGCATTGTGTTTGTAGGCTGAAATGATATTGTTTTCGTGCTGGATGAAGATGGAATTACCGGTATCCATGGTCCATCCCGAAAAAATGACCGTTCCATCCAGAACACTTGAAATCCGGGAATTTTGCTTTCCAACCACATCAACCGCCAAGTGATTGTTTTGGGGATTGAATTTGTTGGTAATTAATCCGTGCAATGGGGTGAAAAAGTGAATATTTGCTATACTTGGCAATCGTCTGGGATTGGTCGAAATCGATAGATTAAGCTTCTCTTCTGCCAATTTACCCTGAAAAATAGAATCGGCATTGGAACTTTTGAATTTAACGTCATACGTTTTTAATCCAGCGCCAGCAACAGATGATTCATCGACCGGAACTTCACCCTGAAACAAAGTCTTTATTTTCTCGAAGTATGTGTCCCTGTTTTTGATCTCATTTTCCAAAGAATCGACCAGAATATAATTGTAAATGATTTGCTGACGGATTTTAGCGCTCGGGTAGCCAGGAATATTTTCGCGCAGAGGAGTATAGGCAATTATAACGGTAGTAAAAAGAATGAGCAGGATAACCCACAAACTGCCCAGAGTTAACACCTTTAAAGGCGTAAGCTTGATGCTCCAGACCGTTTGAATCGTTGAATCATTATAAATGATCAGCCGGTAGTGGTCTTTCAGCATTTGAAATATTTTCTTTCGCAGCTCTTTTCTGTCCATGGTTCCTTTTTTCGAACAGCAAAATTAGAAGAATTTAAGGAAAACTAAGCCGGCACTTCGTTTATTAATACTTTTTAACGAAGCCATACCAGCGAAGCATGAAATATTTCCCACCCGGATTAGGAAAATCTAAAATGATCATCTATATTTGCAGCCGCTAAGCAGGAACTTTAAGCGAAGCAACGTTCTTATAAAGAAAGATACCAATCTAAAGATACATTGCGGGGTGGAGCAGTTGGTAGCTCGTTGGGCTCATAACCCAAAGGCCGTCAGTTCGAGTCTGGCCCCCGCTACACAGAAGCTCTGGTTTTACCAGGGCTTTTTTTATGCTTTCAATTGAATTATTTTCGGGAGAAGAAGCTTCTATAATAATTCATATGGGTATGGTACCAGTTTCGGTCACTCAAACGACCAATGAGCGAATGACGCATTCTCCTGGAATAAAATGATCGGATGAATTGACCCATGTACTTTGCAAACAGTTGGTGACCCAAGAAATATATACTTCGATTTACTTGATAAAAGGAATTTGAACGCATATTTAAATCGTGTTTTTTTGAAAAGAGCCACGATGTCAGGTTGCTTTTCGGGTAAAACCTTCCTGAAATTCCCAATGCTTTTCCTGCAAATACAAAATAGGCGATTGCCTTCTCCTTCTGCCTGCTTCTAATTTGTGGAAGGATTTCCTGAACTGCCGTTCTTCCGGAGAGTAAATACAAATCATAAAGATCGCGGAAAGAAACTATTCCATTGGCGTGCCCACTGTTGCTTAACTGGCTATGAATGAAATTGTGAATGATTTTGTGATGATCACACTGAACAAAACATCCGGCTAGTGATGCCACTGGTTTCTTTTCCTGATCAATGATGGCGGTATTGAACCAGCTCTGGTAATTTTCAGGAACAGGCAAGCGGTGAATTTCTATTGATGCTGCAAAACCGGTATGGGATAGCCGTGGATAATGTTTCATGCTTTTGACATCGAGGTATTCCGGAGTGGGCGAAGTTTTGGTATAACCTTCAGATTCCATGATTCTTGCCGCTTCCAGGTAATCTTTTTCCGGAACTAAAAAATCGATATCCCCCAGAATACGTTCACCAATATCGGAGTAAAGTCCATCAAGCAAATTGCCTGAACCTTTCAGAAATGTAGGAAAGATATTATGCTGATTCAGTACATGTGTTATTTCCTGAAGTTGGATCAGAATCAATTGGTTCCTCGATACATTTAATTCATAAATTTCCTTCAAATATTCCGATAATACTTCAGGCATAAATTGGAGCACATCCTGTGACTGGAACTTCAGGTAAATAACAGGCAAAATTAAATGGTCGCTGCAAAGAGTAACAAATTGCTGCCAATTGATCCGGTTAGTTGAACTGACATCAATGATTTCATGCCTATACCTGGTTTGTTCATCAAGCATCAGGCATTTTCCGGTAAAATAGAAAAGCTCCTTGTCAGTCATGTGAATGTTGGATTACAGTAATGAACACTAATCAAATTGGATTCAATAAAAGATTTACTTTCCGAAAAGCCCGAAAATCTATTAAGGGGACTTTGTAGTAAAAAGACTATCGTTCGCAAGCGGACGAAACAATTCACCAATTTACAAAAAAATGGAATAGGAAGAGCAGTCGTTTGCATGAATTTTGGCGTTTTTTGACCAAACAGCTGAATAACGTTTTCTGAGTGGCCTCAGGCATTGAAGAGTCAATATCAGCAATCGTCTGTCAATTGTCGGTCCGATCGTAGAACCTGATGATCTATAAAAAATAAAAAATAGTTACAAATTCGATTTGTAACTTTAAAATAAATATTATATTTATATACCTAATATTTATGCTTCCTCAGATTTTTAATCCTTTTTGGATTTTCTTTCTTCAATTGATAAAAAATCATCTGCAAAAAGTAGTGTTAGATCACAGAAACTGTGAATAACCGTAGGATTTACTTTGCCAAATGCACAGATTTTTTAGCATAAAACATCCACTTTAAACAATATTTTCATTCTTTGACTCTAATCAGTTGGACAAAGAATATAGGTTTTTAGCGGACGACATCTGTTGATCCCAAAGATTTCACATATTCATAGAAATCAATAGATTAGCCTAATGTGCGGCTCTGGAAGAGTAACGTTCTGCGACCTCGCCTCTTTTCTATAGACATTTGCCCCGTCTGAAGTCAAAAAACATGACTTTTCAGAGGCTCAACATGCCCTGATATTTCATTTCTTTTTCGTTCGTGGGAAGTTTCTCTATAGCATTTTTCATAACCAGTCAGGCTTCAGAATCCTATAAGCTTTGAAATGCCGGGAAACGGCATCATTACTGCACTCGCAGCATGTAAAATAAAAATACTCCTTATCGTTTGAGTGTTTCACATACAGCAGTTTTCACATTTTTTTTGCCTTTTCCCCATACCCTTCTAATAATTATAACAAACACACTTCTAGCACTATGGAAAACCCTTACCCTGCCCCAACAACATCCATGTATACCGGAAAACACCTTTCTTCTGAAATAGAAAATTCTAAACATATTAGAACCAAAGGTATATTCATACCGAAGGGTTCCTTTATGTGTAAGTACCTTTTTCTATGGCTGATATTATTGTTGACAACAACAATATTTGCAAAAGCAACAGTTATTTGGAGTCTAGAATCCAGTAGTTCTATTCCTTCTGGTATTAGCTATGAATTACTTCCGGATAACCCAGTTCCAATAATTTCTGACATTTACCCAAACAGTGCATGTGCTGGAGGTGCTGCATTTACATTGGTTGTGAATGGATCTAATTTTGTAAGTTCCTCTGTAGTACAATTTAATGGTAGCAACAGGACAACAACATTCGTAAACTCAGGCCAACTTACTGCCAAAATTGTTGCAGATAATATTACTACAGCCGGATCTTTTCCAATAACTGTGTTTAATCCAACCCCGGGTGGTGGAACTTCATCGGGTTCTACCTTTACGGTTAATCCATTACCAACAGTAGCAGCAATAACTCCTGGAGGTACTACCAATGTTTGTATTGGCTCTACCTGGCAGTTATCGGATGTGACATCAGGAGGTGTGTGGAGTAGTGCAAACAATGCAATTGCATCAGTAAATTCTTCAGGATTGGTTACCGGTGTTACGACTGGTAATGTTTTAATAAGTTACACTGTTACAGATATTAATGGTTGTTCAAAAGCAGCAAATAAGACCGTAAACGTTTTTGATGCCCCATATGCGGCAGGTGCAATCGCTGGCCCTGCTACCTTTGTCCAGGGTACGTCGGGTATAGCTTATTCTGTTGATGCCATTCCCAACGCTACCAGCTATGTATGGTCATATAGTGGGTCTGGTGTTACCATAAATGGAACAGGAGCTAGCGTAACGCTTTATTTTGCAGTAAATGCAATCGACGGAGAATTAGCAGTCAAAGGTCATAGTTACTGTGGAGATGGAGTATCCTCCTCGCTCGCTCTTTCAGGTTACAAAACGCTTAACCTTACTTCTGTCTTGCTTGAAGGACTATACAATAGCGGCGGGTTGATGAGGCAAGCTCAAAATGCAACCGGACCACAATGGCCATCAGACGTTGCTGACCATATCTCTGTTGTGTTTCACGACGCCAGTAACTACAGTTCTATTATATATGAATCTCCTCCAATTGAGCTCAGCACTACGGGAACTGCGACCGTAAATATTCCTTCAATTTACAACGGAACCTACTATATTACCATCAAGCACCGTAATAGCATCGAAACTACTACAGCTACTGCCATTTCTTTCGCTGGTAGTATGATTGCCCAGTCATTTGGTGCCCAGGCCTTTGTGTATGGCGGTAACCTAAAGGCAAATGGCAGCTTTTTCCTGATCTATGGCGGGAATGCACACCAGGATGATCTTGTTGATGGAAGTGATATGAATGAAGTGGATAATGGTTCAACTGCCATTTTAGTGGGGTACAATGCTGCCGATGTAAATGGTGATGGTTTGGTTGATGGAAGTGACATGAATATAGTTGACAACAATTCTACCCCCAAAGTTCAAGTTAAAAAACCTTAATAACTAAATATTTAATATTATGATGAAAATTAGACAAATTCTTAAAAAAACAGGAATGTCAATATTTCTGTTGCTTTTGGCCGTAGCAGGTTTACGTGCCCAAACTCCCGCATATCTATGTGAACTCAGAAATGACAATCAGGTAGATGCCAGGACATTTGAATTTGATGTTTATCTGTTACGGACTGGTTCAACTCCTTTTGAGTTGGCAAATATCCAGTTCGGAATTGTTATAAATGCTGGCGTCAGAAACGGTGGGACAATTTCTGTTAGCCTTGTTGCCGCATCTTCAGGGCTTAATGCAGCACAGACTCCCACACCTCTGAAATTAACTTTTGATGCCACTAAAAACTGCATTTTAATGAGTCCTATGGCCAATCCTGGAACTGGTTTGGGTACCATTATATCAGATGTTGGCCCCGGCACCAGAGTGGGAAAATTCAGGCTTACCAATACGGTAAATTTTGGTGCCGTGCAGCCGAACCTAACATGGAGTTGGTCAATCACGCCAGGTTATCCCACTAAGGTGAGTGCGTATGTAAGTAATTTGGCCACAGATATTACTGTTCAGGCTTCACACACTATTTCCAATCTCACCAACTTAATGCTTAACCCAACTATTACTGCTTATACAGTTACCGGTGGTGGTTCTTATTGTCAGGGTGCTGGTGGTCTGCCAATAGGACTTACTAATTCCCAGCTTGGTGTTACCTATACTTTATACAAGGATGCAATTGCGCAAACTCCCACTGTTGCCGGTACAGGTACTGCCATCACCTTTGGTAACCAGTTTGCTGGTACATATACTGTAGAAGGAACAAACATAGGCGGTACTACCTCGATGACTGAAAATGCAGTGATAACCGAAAATCCTATGCCGACAACTCCGACCTGTACTTTAATCCAGCCAACCTGCACAGTGCCCACGGGAACAATCACTGTTACGGCTCCAACAGGAACAGGCATGACCTACAGCATTGATGGTACAACTTATATCAATACATCGGGTATATTTGAAATGCTACCCGCAAATACGTATTCCGTTACCGCGAAGAGCCTGGACGGATGCATCTCAATGGGAACCACAGAAATTATTACAAATATTCTCAGTGGCCCTGTCCACAACCTAAATACCCTCAAGAATTATTGTACTATTCAGGCAGCTATTGATGATGCCTCAACTGTTAATGGGCACACAATTACCGTTGATGCAGGAACTTATGCTGAAAACGTTATTGTAAACAAGAGTGTTGAACTTCGCGGACCTAACTTTAATATTTCCCCCAATGGAGGTGTGAGAGAAGCTGAGGCTATTGTTGTGCCAGGATCAGATTTACCTTCATCAGGTGAAATCTTCCATGTTGCTGCAGATAATGTAAGTATTCTCGGCTTCACAGTAGATGGCGACAATCCATCGTTATCTACAAACGGTTATGGCTTTGACGGCGCTGACATGCATGCAGTAGAAGGGATAACCATCTATGAAGAAAATATTGATGGACTGACAGTAAAGAATAATATAATACAGAATCTATCTTTCTTCGGTATCACATTGTACCCTTATTGTAGTACTTGCCCAGTTCCGGGTTATACTAATAACCCAACATCAGGCCACCTGATTGAAGCCAATTTGTTTAGGAATCTTGGCACTTATAATACAGGTACTTGGGTTGACAAGTTTGGTGGTGGCGTATTGTTGTATAACTTTTAGATCATAATCCAAACAAGGAACGCAGTTTGATTATGAACGGTGTTGAACGTTACCTCCGACACGACAGTACGCCTC
>JAUXUF010000147.1 GCA_030684645.1 Bacteroidota bacterium
GCCGGAAAAACCTCCACATTTGAAGTACTGGCGGTGGTTGGGCATCCATCGGTGCCTGTAACGGTAACGGTAAACGATTGTGCCACGTAAGAACTTACGTTAGGTGTAAAAACAGGATTTGCAATAGTCGCACTGCTCAAATTGGTTGAAGGCGACCACAAATATGTGGGACTTGCACCCCCGTTAGTCACCGCGGCATTCAGTTGTACAGGCGCTGCGTTACATACCGAATAAGTATTGGCAGTAGCCGTCACACCTGGTCTTTGGTTCACGGTCAGCACCATGTTATCAGTTCCCTGACACGCAGGAGATGCACCGGGTTGATCCTGTGCAGTGAGGGTAAATGTATATGTTCCGTTTGGAATGGCCGG
The DNA here is from genome assembly GCA_030684645.1 of Bacteroidota bacterium. GTDB lineage: Bacteria > Bacteroidota > Bacteroidia > Bacteroidales > Prolixibacteraceae > Aquipluma. The sequence continues at coordinate 372 of JAUXUF010000147.1, forward strand.
GCTCACCGTTGGATTGGCAATTGTAGCGCTTGACAAATAAGCGATTCCACTCCCTGACCAGGAATAATACATCCCTCCTGAACCATTTAGTTGAATCCCTGTTTCGCCCTCGCACATCGACAAATCCAAACCTGCATCGGCTAAAAACGGGGCAATTGCTGGAATGATGATGTTGTTCTCTGTTACATTGTTGCAGGAAAACTTGTCGCGGACTGTTACTGAATGGCTGGTACCCACAATGTCCGATCCGTCAGCTTGAGTCGCGGTGATGGTAAAAACGTTGCTGGCCTGGAAAGTACCGCCATCAAGACTAAATTCATAATCTCCCGGATTCAGACCGTTCTGCATGTTTACAGTAATAGTGGCAACCGGATTTCCGGCAGCCTGACACTGAATGACTTTTGTGGTTGAGGTTACAATTTGCGGAACATCGATGATGTTCACTGTTTTTTCAAAATAAGTGACCGGGGCGCAGGGACAACTGTTGATCACCCTGAAAAGAATGGTCTCGTTCCCTTCAATAACCCCATCTGACTGGGCTTTGTAATAATAATCCGCGTAGGTTTGTCCTGCGGGTATGGTTGCCGTATTTGGGAAAGTTCCATCACCGATAATGGCTCCCCCGGCATCGGTATAAATATAATCGACTCCATTGGTTGCCGTTCCTGAAAGGAGAACATTGAAAGTGAGTGGGTCTGCAGTACTGGCTCCCGCAGCACGGGAAAAACGGATGTAACTGCCTGCACATCCTTCGTACATATCGCCGTTATCGCCCGAAAGACCTTGCAAAAGGTTCTGTATTTGCACTTCGTTGGTAGTAAAACTGTGTCCCTGAAGGAATACGCCGGAGTCCCATTCGTCATCCCCTGCATCAGCCACAACAATTTTGATATGGTAGGTTGAACACGCCGTAACCGCATGACTGGCTGTCATTAAAGTTGTTCGTCCGTCAAATTCTGTTTCTGTACCACCGTTTCCGTTGGCCCAGGTCAGAGCTCCATTTACACGGTTGGCAAAATGACCGTTATCCACATAATACGAACTATTCAATGGGGCTACTCCCCCGGCAGTAGGACTTACGATCCATGGACCATTTGTACCTCCGGTGAATGAATGCCCGAGTGTCTGAGGATACGTCATAAGTGCTTGCATCCCGGCAGGATACCCGCCAACCAGTGTTGCACTTTGTCCGTGAATGTTGTTGATTGCTACAGGTGTACTGGTATTGGGAATCAGGGCAATGTTAACCGCTTGTGCCTGGCTACCATCCCCAATACCTGGTCCGCTCAGGAAAAAAGCAAAAGCATCATTGTAACCTTGCCCTATAAATTCAGCATATTCTTCTGAAGCAAAAACATAATTGAACTCCAGGGTATTCCCTGCTGGCACAAAGTCAAATTCCAACACTGCAGCATCGAACGAAGTAATCCCTGCGGCAGCATCTAATTGCGTGTCGCCGGCACCGGCATATTTTGTAGTTGTATTGTAATCGGTATTGGGACCTTCAGCCTCGAATACTTTACCAGTCGAAAGAATAATCCCTTCCGGGATAGGGAAAGAAGATGTACCGTTGGTAAAATACCCAATCTGAGTAGCCGCACCGGCAAAAGTGACATTACTTGAAGTTAAACATCCGGTTGCCAATACATTCTGAACCAATTGCGCCGGAGTATAGGTGTTTTCAGGCGCCTGACGGTTAACCGCAATTGATCCTGTAGGAGCAGAAACTGTTATGGGGAAATTTGCCGAAACAGTTCCGTTACCGCAAACATTTATTCCGTAAACAGTTAAATTCCCCGATGTCGCAGTTCCCGAAAAACTAATTGTTACCGCATTCCCGGTTCCGTTTATTGTTGCACCAGTCCCGGAATATGCCCAGCCATAGCTTGTTGCTCCGGTAATGGCGCCTACAGAATAGGGCACATTTGCCTGCCCCTCAGATACGACAGATGATCCGGTAATGGCGCCTGCAGCAACAGGCAATACATACGATGTAACCATTGAAGTCGTATTGCTGCAACCGGTTGAGGTTAATGTGTAAGTGAAAGTCGCAGTTCCTGCTGCTATGCCGGTTACTAATCCGGCATTGGATACTGAGGCCACGCCAGGACTATTGCTTACCCATGTGCCGCCAGTAGTTGGCGATAAAGTAGTAGTACTTCCAACACAAATGGAAGAACTGCCTGTAATGCTTACCACCGGTGAATCAATTACGGTTACTGCAGAAGTAGTGCCGGTACAACCCGTTGAAGTCTCGGTAAACGTAAATGTAGGGCTGCCTGCTGCAACTCCTGTAACGATACCTCCATTAGTTACTGTGGCAAATGCGTTATTGCTGCTTGTCCAGGTTCCTCCGGTTGCTGGCGATAAAGTGGTAGTACTTCCAACACAGATTGAAGCACTACCTGTAATACTTACTGTTGGCAATGCATTTACTGTAATCGCCGAAGTCGTATTGCTACACCCTGTTGCAGTTATTGTATAGGTGAAAGTTGCAGTTCCTGCAGCGACACCGGTTACAACACCGGCATTGGTTACTGTGGCAACAGCTGAATTGTTGCTAATCCATGTTCCTGAGGTAGTTGGAGATAAAGTTGATGTACCGCCAACACATATTGAAGTGCTGCCGGTTATACTTACCGTTGGACTTGTATTTACTGTTGCGGTAACATCAAATCTTGAGGTACTTTCGCAAACACCAACCGTTTGGCTGGCATAATAATGTGAACCATTTACCAAAGCGGTCGAGGTTGGTAATGCACTTCCGCCACTTGCAGCTGCATACCATAAAATTGCCGTTCCGGTTGCTGCTAAATCAGCAACTGTTGGTGATACTCCTGAACAGAAGGATTGGGCAGCTGTGCCTGTCGGGGCTAAAGGAGTTGTATTTATAGTTACAGTTACATCAAACCGGGATGGGCTTTCGCATCCACCAACCGTTTGGCTGGCATAATAGTGAGTTGCATCCACCAATGGTGTTGAAGTTGCCAATGCAGATCCACCTGTTGACGCTGCATACCATAGAATTGATGTTCCTGAGGCTGTTAAATCAGCTACCGTTGGTGCCGGACTTGAACAGAAAGACTGTGCGGCTGTACCTGTCGGCGCTGAAAGTACAGTGTTTAAAGTTACGGTTACATCAAATCTTGAGGTACTTTCACAACCAGTTACTGTTTGGGAAGCATAATAGTGGGTTGCGTCCACCAATGCAGTAGAACCGGCCAGGGGTGATCCACCACTTACAGCAGCATACCATTGAATAGTGGTTCCGACTGCAGCCAGGTTCGCCACTGTCGGTGATGTTCCGGAACAGAAAGATTGGGCAGCAGTGCCGGTTGGTGCGGCGGGTATGTCACTTACAGTTACAGTTGCCGTTATACTGCAGCCAATCGAATTGGTATAGGTAATTACACTGGTTCCGGCAGAAACCCCGGTTACCAAACCTGATGAATTTACTGTGGCAACTCCGGTAGAGGCTGAAACCCAGGGCGTGGAAACTGACGGGATACCTGAACCGGTTAATTGAGTTGTTGATCCTAAACAAAAGTCCAAAGTACCTGTGATGGCTGGCAATGCATCAACCGTTACAGTTGCCGTTATACTGCATCCATTCGTATTGGTATAGGTGATTACACTGGTTCCTGCTGATACTCCGGTTACCAAACCTGAAGAATTTACTGTTGCAACTCCGGTGGAGGCTGAAACCCAGGGAATAGAAACTGCAGGGGTACCTGAACCTGTTAATTGAGTTGTAGATCCGGCACAAACATTCAGCGTACCAGTGATTACCGGTATGGTATTTACCGTAGTTGCAGTGCTGGAAGTTGCCGAAACAGCGGTACAACCGCTGGCATTGGTGTAATTGATGGTTACCGTTTTACTTCCTGTAGTTAACCACTTCAAGGTAACCGTACTGTTTGTAAGTCCTATTCCTCCCGATGTAATACTATAATCAGTATCTAGTACTCCCGGCACTGTCCAGATATAGTTTGACTGACCTGTTTGTGTGGTATAGGTCACATCAATACCAATACAGGCACTGGCTCCGGCTTGTGCAGTAAATGTTGGCGTAGGTAATGCATTTACTATAGTTGCGGCGCTTGAAGTTGGCGCTATAGCTGAACAATTACTGGCATTGGTGTAATTGATGGTTACTGTTTTGCTTCCTGTTGTTAGCCACTTCAAGGTGACGGTACTGTTGGAAGTTCCTACCCCTCCTGAGGTAATGCTATAATCAGCATTTAATACTCCAGGTACTGTCCAGATATAGTTTGTCTGACCTGTTTGCGTAGTATAGGTCACATCAACGCCAATACAGGCGCTGGCTCCGGCTTGTGCAGTAAATGTTGGCGTGGGCAACGCATTCACCGTAGTTGCTGTACTGGATGTGGCCGTGGATGCAGTACATCCGCTGGCATTGGTGTAATTGATGGTAACTGTCTTGCTTCCCGTTGTTAGCCACTTCAAAGTGACAGTGCTGTTCGAAGTTCCTACCCCTCCTGTAGAAATACTATAATCTGTATTTAATACACCAGGGACTACCCAGATATAGTTCGTCTGACCCGCTTGTGTCGTATAGGTAACATCTGTTATGGCACAGACACTGGCTCCTGGTTGGACTGTAAATGTTGGCGTGGGCAATGCATTTACTTGTTGTGTCTTGTTTGCAGTGGCGGCCGTACATGCTCCACCTGAAGTCGTTAATGTCAATGTAGCCAGGCCTGAATAGGCTAAAGGAGGTGTCCATGTTGCGTTTAATGTGGTTGCATTCGGTGCAAATGTTCCGCCAATTCCGCCATCTGTCCACGTTCCACCTGTTGCTGAACCGCCTACCGAACCTCCCAATGGCGCTGAAGTGCCTCCCTGGCAAATCGCACTCAGGGCTGAACCCGCATTCGCTGTTGGAACTTTGCTGGCCATTACAAAATAATCACTTCCGGCAGCAAGTGAACCAATGTTGTCGGAGGTATTGATCGACGGACTGCTTACAATTCCGTTGAGATTAGTATAGGCGCCTGCAAGAGTGGTACTTTTGCCAATCGCATCAAGTGTCGAAAGAGCTGCTACACGGCTCAGGGAAACATTGGCGTCAGTAAAAGTTCCGGAGCCATAAGTAAGCTGCCAATATTCTGTACCACTGATTGCGCAAAGCCCTGAACCGGCTGACCCACCGGTAGAAGCTGCAAATGCCTGTACGGTCATGACCGGAGAAGTACCTGAAACACTATTTAAGCCAAAGGGATAATAAGTGGTGTCAGTTCCGACAGGAAAAACATAAGATGAACCATTTGCCAATGACCGGTTTAAAGGCCCACTTATGTAATTGGCAGATGAATACCCGACAACAGCCGATGCAGCCGTGTTGGTAAGATTCAGAATGTTAGTGCCTGTAGTAGTTAATTTCCCATTTGTTAAGTTGGCAACACCTGAAACAGTTACCGGACTTGAAAGTGTTACCCCTGCACTGTTGTTAATGGTTAAATTATTTGCACCAGAAAGCCCGTTGCCGGTTACCTGTGCAGTAGCGCCATTATAAGTATAATCTGCCGCATTATCATAGGTTCTACCAGTTACTTGTATGCTTCCAGTTGCTCCGGATGTTGATAATCCACCTGTATTTGCTGTAACAATCCCTGCCCCCGGGCTGAGTGTAAAAGTACCGGTGCTTCCATCGATAATGCTTGTTCCAACATCCAAAGTGGAACCAGGGTTTACGGTGAAATTGATGACATTAGAAATTGTTCCTGCTGTTTTTGAGTAGGTTTGGATACCAGATTTATTGAAAATCACACTACCGGAACCACTCCCGCTTCTGGTTAAAGTTCCTCCGGATATTGTAAAATTACCGGCCGAGTATAAAATGCCATTACCGGCACCGCGATTCATGTCTAGCGTTCCGCCTGAAATCAAAACATTTCCTGCTACGGTAAGTGATCTGCCGACATTATTATCAACGACCAATGTTCCTCCTGATATTATAAGATTTCCCCCCACTGAAAATGTTGTGGTCATTCGCAACTGTGATGCATTAGTGCTAATAATTTCTAAATTACCTGCAATAGAAGTAGGTCCAAAATTTTCATTTCCTGTTTCGCCAGGACAATTATATAAGAAGTTCCCAAAAGTCTGAGCTTGACCTCCAGGGATTGTACTCGTAACTCCGGTTACATTACAATTTGAAGTCGCATCCCAGTTTGCAGTAGGGATTGTGCCAGCATTAATATTATGTTGGTATGTTCCGGTGGCACCGACAGTCATTGTTGTAAAGGTAATTGCACCAGTAGAATTATTGATGTAAGTACCATCAACAGTTAATGTAGTAGCTGAGACCGTAAAATTAGCACTCACACTAAGTGTACTTCCTGATGCAATATTTATTGCTGTCAAAGCAGCAGTATTTGCGTTCACCGTTACAGTGCGGTTACCCTCAATAAACACTAAAAACCCAGCGCCAGGTACAGTTGCACCTGATGCACCACCTGATGTTGCAGACCATGTTGCTGTAGAATTCCAGTTCCCAGTAGCCACCGAATATCGAACATTGCTGGTAACCGTAGTGGTGTTGGTAGCTGGTGTTGCACCTGTGCATGTACCATCACTATAATTTACAGAAACTGTTTTGTTGCCGGTTGTCGTCCATCGCAGAGTGACTGTATTGCTGGCTGTGCCAATACCACCTGAAATGATAGTGTATCCGGTTGAAAGATTCCAGGTATAATTGGACTGGCCACTCTGTGTGGTGTAAGTTACGTTTGTATTTAACGGAGTACTTGCTCCCGGTGAAGACGTAAATGTTGGAGTAGGGGCGTTTAAAGTAAAAGAAGTGGAACTGGTAGCTGTACCTCCCGGAGCTGTTACGCTGATCGTACCGGTTGTTGCAGTCAAAGGAACCGTAGCTGTGATTTGAGTTGCATTATCAACAGTAAAACTGGCCGATACCCCATTGAAATTTACAGCTGTTGCCCCGGTAAAATTGTTACCGGTGATAACCACCGAAGCACCTGAACCGTAACATGCGCTGGTTGGTAAAAAACTCGAAATTGTAACATTTGAGACATTTCCGTTAAAAGTAAAGTCGTTTACGCTAAAAGTCCCTGTAGCGCCTGATGCACCCCAACCATAAAGCCTAAATTCTATAGCTGTCGAAATGTTTTGATAGGCTGAATTTGTTAAATCGATGGTTGCTCCGGTCGAAGTGGGCGTTCCAATATCAGAACTGAAATTGTCTATACTCGAACGAAAAGCAAAATTTACCGGACCTGTATTACTTGTTTGCCCAGAATAGACAAAACTTGTGAAATTTATTTTATAACCTGAGTTTGGAGTTAAAGTAAAATAGAAATAATCGTTTACATCTAATGTCGCTGTATTCCATCCATTTGCATTATACCGATTATTCGCATTAATTCCAGTGATTCCTGTTCCACGGCCAATTCCAGAAACAGAAATATTTGCGTCAACTGTTTGTCCTGTTGTATAAGGGTCAGTGGTATTCGGATTTGTACCTGTAATAGGATTTGTAAATATTGCCTGAGCATTTACCATAGAACTAAAACTCACAAGCATGGCTTGGAGAGTAAAAATAAAAATGAACCTACTTTGTAACTTATGTATATTTGGCATCATAGGCTTTGAGCGTTTAAGTGGTTTATAATCACAGGCATACAGCCTAAACCAAAGGATTTGAAAAATTCGGTAGCAGGAAAATGAAGGAAGGATTTTGAACTATTTGTTTCGTCAGCAATCTTTTTGATTCGTGGTGAACCAAAAAGACACTTCGTTAAAGCAGTAAAAACAGCCAGAATATTCAACAAGAAAGTACTCAAAAATATCTCCATCGCGCGCATGTACTATATAAGTAGCCGTAAATATAGTTTTTGGTTTCACAATATTCAGGAGAAAGGGATGAAACAGAGGTATTACTTATCAAAACGGCGAGTTCAATTATCAATATTCCCTGTCAGACATGCAGATTCAGGGAAATATTCTTTCTCATGCTACTCACGGGGTGACTCGAAGTCACCCCGTGAGTAATGAACTAACAATTGCCCCCTAATCCCCCAAACGGTGGACTTTTAGCGCTACTTGTCCGGAACGAAATCTCATTTTTTGAATGATAATTCTAACTTCTGTCACCTAACTCCCTTCTCCTTCTCGGAGAAGGGCGCTGGGGATGAGGCTTTTCACTCTATCCTGATTTTATATTCCATCACCTCAATCACATCGCCCGACCTTAATTTGGCCCGTTTACGGAGTTCGGGTTCACCATTACGGAAAACAATTCCATCGTCAACCATCATTTTGGCCTGTCCGCCCGATTCGCTGATCCGCATGATTTTCAGGAGCTTGATCAGTTCTATGTATTCTTCGCCTTTTAGTTCGTAGAGGCCTCCCCTAACCCCTCCCAAGGAGGGGGATTTTTGGTTGTGCATATTTGTATGTTTTGCTCTTTTTATTTAGAAAAAGGCTAAGAATCTTTACTGCCCTGACTCCCTTCTCCTTCGGAGAAGGGTCGGGGATGAGGCCTTGTCAATCACCAGCCGGTACGAATGATCAGTCAGTTCCAGTATCAATTTTGGATTTAATGACCCGTCCATACAGAGCATATTCCAGTGCGTCTTATTCATGTGGTATGCAGGCTGAATGGCCGGATGTTCTTCACGAAGCTGAATAGCCCGTTCCGGATCACATTTCAGGCTAATACACCAATCTCCTTCCAGGTTAGTCAAAGCGAACATTTTTCCCATCACTTTAAAAACCAGTGTCGTTTCATCAAACGGAAATTCTTCGGTTACACCGGGTTTGCTCAGGCAATATTCAGTAAATTCTTCGATGTTCATGGATTCAGGAATTTAATTGGCTCAAAGATACAAATGTCAAGGCTAAAGCAAAAACAACAATGCGGTAAGCTTTGTTTTTGGCATTTAGGCAACCGACAGGTGAACTGCAAATCTCTCCACAACAAAAATGCCATACCAAAGATCGTTCGATCCCGGATATGGCAAATATTTGTTTGACTGTCAGCGGCATTCTATATCAGATGAAGAGCTCCGATGGCAAATTTTATCAGAAGTAAGGCAGCAACCAAGCCTGCCAGAGCCAAAAATAAAAGGATAAAATCTTTACTCGTCTTTCTTTTTGGCCCATCGGGCACATCGTTATTTTCCATTTTTTTATTTTTTAAATTTTCAATATTCCGGAAAGCTAATTCACACACTACCGTACCGAAGAAACAACCGCGAAATTGGTTTCGGATAACAAAATTTTTTCTGAACTGTACAAACCACGGTTGGCTTGCAAGCGTTTCATTCGGCAAAAAAAAGGTGAAGTGAGGCTAATTCAGCAGCGAATGCCCCCTGATAAAAATGGAAACCGGAGAACTGAAGTTGACAATCACCGGAATAAAAACAATGCTCCTGAAATCGTGATTAAGCGGAACAATCCGGTTCGATAAAACCAATACCGACATCAGGCGATGTACTTCAGTAATGGTTTGTGAAAAACTATTTACTTCGATGACGTTATAAAATGGAGCGACCGGATTCTGAATCTCAGGAGACGGCGTTGTTTCGGCATGAATTGAAACATCAGGAATCACAGGACCAACTGAATTCATGTGAGATGCAAAAAACGTGCATCCAACAATCAATGCCAGAAAAAATGACAATCCTAAAATTCTGAAACCCTTCATTCGAATAAAAATTTCAATCAAAATTATCATTTTAAAGACATATAAAACCATGCCGTAGAAAATATTTTCAGATTGTTAAAAGTCTATCTTTTGAATCGCTACACGATACGTTGATTCCCCATTCTTAACAAATCAAGAATTTCAGCACGATTGTCATAACAGCCGGAATATCATACGATGTCTTTATGTAACTTCGACGGTCTTTTTTAAAGCAAAAATAAATTCTCAATTGATATGCCGGAGACGAAACAGCACTCAGCATTGAGCAAAGTGAGCTTTGCCGGATTGTTAATCACCATAGGAATTGTTTTTGGTGACATCGGTACAAGTCCGCTGTATGTAGTTAAAGCCATTATTTCGGGAGTCGATCAGTTCGATAAACTGCTGGTTTACGGCTCCATTTCCTGCGTCTTCTGGACACTCACCCTGCAAACCACGTTTAAATATGTGATTATCACCCTGAGGGCCGACAATCATGGTGAAGGTGGAATTTTCGCCTTGTTTGCCCTGATGAAAAAAAAATCGTCGTGGGCAGCAATCCTGACGATGATCGGCGGAGGCGCTCTTTTAGCTGACGGTGTGATCACTCCATCCATAACCGTTACTTCATCAATCGAAGGATTACGGCTGATTAATCCTGAAATTCCGGTTTTACCGGTAGTACTGACTATTCTTACCGCCGTGTTTTTCATCCAGCAGTTCGGTACCCGGTTCATCGGAAAATCATTCGGCCCGATGATGGTGGTCTGGTTTGCCATGCTTGCTACACTTGGTTTTGTCCAGTTGACGGCTTATCCTGAAATTCTGAATGCCCTGAACCCGGTTTATGCCTTTGATTTTCTGACTCAATATCCCAAAGGATTTATACTTCTTGGCGCAGTATTTCTATGTACTACCGGGGCCGAAGCCTTGTATTCCGACCTGGGGCATTGCGGAATTAAGAACATCCGGATTTCGTGGATATTTGTAAAAATAAGCCTGGTGCTAAATTACCTCGGGCAAGGAGCATGGCTGATGAATCACCCGCAAGCTGTTCGTGACTTAAATCCTTTTTATGCGATTATGCCCGGCTGGTTCCTTTTTCCGGGAATACTGATTTCTACCGCTGCTGCGGTGATTGCCAGCCAGGCTTTGATTACCGGTTCTTACACCTTAATCAGCGAGGCCGTTTCACTGAATTTCTGGCCCAAAATAAAAGTGTTGCACCCCACCACCATCAAAGGGCAGGTGTATATCCCGTTTGTCAACTGGCTTTTATGGGTCGCCTGTTGTTTCGTGGTCGTATTCTTTCAGGAGTCGTCCAACATGGAAGCAGCCTACGGCTTATCGATCACCATCACCATGATTATGACTTCTTTGCTGCTAATTAATTACCTGAACCAAAAGAATGTTCACTTTACCCTACTGATCTTACTTACGATTCTTTTTGGCAGCATCGAAGGTTCATTCCTGATTGCCAACCTGCACAAATTCAAAAATGGCGGATGGTTTTCGATTGCACTGGGGTTTGGTTTTTTACTCATTATGTTGGGATGGTTTTTTGGCCGACGCATCAAAAACCGGCACATCAGTTTCTCTAATGTGAACAAGTACCTGCATTTATTCGAAGATCTGAGCAAAGACAAAACCATTCCTCAAATAGCAACAAACCTGGTTTACATTATCAAAGCCAACGAGTTGCACCAGATCGAATCCAAAATTATGTACTCGATCTTCAATAAACAACCGAAACGCGCCAAAACCTATTGGCTTCTGCATGTGGATACTCTTGACGAACCGGATACGTTTAATTATGAAGTCAATCAGATTATCCCCGGCACGCTCATCAGGATCGATTTTCGCCTGGGATTTAAAATTGAACCACGCATCAACCTTTACTTTAAAGAAGTGCTGAAAGACATGGTGGCCAATGGTGAAATAAATCTGACCAGTTCGTATGAATCGCTTAAAAAGCATCATTTCCCTCCCGACTTCCTGTTTGTCAACCTTGACCGCATCATGTCACGGGATTATAGCCTGTCTCCATGGGAAACCATGATTATGGGACTTCACAGTTTAACCAGACTGCTTAGTATCAACGATGTGAAGGCGCTAGGATTGGATTCCAGTAGTGTGATTGAAGAGAAAGTCCCAATTTCGGTTGAACGCCCGCTCAACCGAAAAATCAGGAGAATCGGATAACAAAAAGGGCAAGTGGTCAGATGTCAATGAAAAGATAACAGGCAGTTGAATTTCTTGTTCTTTACCCTGAAAGGGTTCAATATCAATAGCCCCGGGTAAAGCGAAGCGGCGCCCGGGGAATAAGTAGTCACGGACAAAAGGCGCATCCGCAAATCTTCATTGAAAATCAAAAGTTGTATGCGCCGCAACGGAAAATGAAAGTAGAAAGAAAATTAGAATGACCATTTTCTTGAAATGGTTATTCCAGTCTGCCGGCAATCAATGACTAACAATAATTCTGGGATCGGGAAACTCAAACTCCCTTTTTCTCCGGTATCAAATTCACCCCAATTCTTACCATTAAGGTCAGAATGATCAAATAAACCCCCGGATTAAACTGCTGACCTGCAAAAAAAGAAAGAAGAAGCAATGCCATTGCCAAATAAAAATAATTCCGGGAATATTTTCGCCACTTTTTCACAGCCCAAATACCAGCAAAAAACAGATTGGGCGGGAAAGCCCACAACAGGTTATAATTCGGACTCATGGCCGGATGTTCCGAATAAAGTGTAAACCAGCCAATAATCAGGCCAGCCAGCCCGGTAAGGACGAATAACCAATAATCGAGCCAACCGGTTTTCTTTTTCCGGAGGAATCCCCGAACCGAAATTCCGGCAACAACCAAAAAGAACAAACCAAAAACTATCGCTGGCCAGGGCAAATCAGAATTTAGTTTCGAATTGGGGCATTCAACCAGGGTTCGGGTCTCCAAAACCAAGGACTGTGCTTTCCCATCAATCGTAATTTCAGCTTTGGCAAACTGATCTTTCAGATATTCAGGCAAAAACATTTGACCATAAGCAGAAACTGTTTGCTCTGCTTTTTTCCCTACCAACAAGTCGATGCCCAGATCGATCCAGCGAAACGAATGATGGAATTTCTTAATCAGGTCGCGGTAACTTCCAGCAGGATGATTACCGGCAAACCGAATAGGCGCGCCTGCATTGCGTTCAATCATATCGCGAACACGGGTGGAACAATTGTCGACGAAAAAATTATAGCGGTACTGGCGGTTTTCAGGCCTGGCATTTTCAACCAATGCCTGAAAAAGCTTGTTTTTCCCTTCCGGAGTAAGGTTGAGCACCTGTTCGTAAACACTGCGTTTTTCTTCATCATATTGCGGCAAAAAACTCTTAAATTTTTCGCCACCCATGAGGTAGTCGGTCTGACCTTTGGCAAAGCGGTACATGAAATTGGGCGTATCGAAACTGAAAAGCCCGTAATTGAACACGGCATCGAGATTCAATGCCGGATCGGTTACCCGAATTGCCGTATGCCCATACATCGAATAAACCTCAACGCCCGGGTTGCAGGTCAAAATACTTACCGTGGCATCAGGACTAAGTTGTTGGGCATGTACCTTCGGCTGAACGACCAGGAACGATATAAAAATCAGGAGAAAAAGGCGAAACTTCATGAATTTAATTTTGGGTTTTAAAGATATGCCTACTCCAAAAAGAGAATACAGAAATAATCCTTTTTCATTTCGTTTTTTATAGAAGTGAATGAATTTTACCAATATTCGACCCCGGATGGGGTCGTACCATCTTTTGTTACCATCCTTTTTCTATAAACATTTGACCTCTCTGAGGTCTAAAAAGCACTTTCGGAGTAGGCTCAAAGATATATTTTTTGAACTAATCCTGAATGACAGAAAAATGGAATTTGGTGAAAGGCTAAATAAGTGAAATGCGGATCAAAGACCAGACTGTTCTGTAAAGACAAATTCCTGTTTTGCTATTTAGACCGGATAAAAATAGCAAGTCTGCCCAAAAATTGATAACATTGTCCCTTTGATCTAAAAACAGATTGATATGGGATGCAGCGGATGCAGTACAAATAATGACCTCGACAGGCCAGCCATGCTTGGCACTTACGACTGGCTCAACGATATACCTGATACCACCAACGAATCGAACATCGTCGAAATACGGTTCAAAGGAACACGGAAAGAGTTTTTCAGGAACGAAGAAGGCATTTCTTTAAAACGCGACGAACTGGTTGTTGTTTCCTGCTCTCCGGGACACGACATCGGGGCCGTTTCGCTCACCGGTAAGCTGGCCGAACTTCAGTTTAACCGGAAAGTGAAAAAACCGGAGCGGTACGAATGGTATAAAATTTACCGAAAGGCAACTCCGGCCGATGTGGTCAAATGGGAAGAAGCAAAAGCGCGCGAGAACAAAGTCATGATACGTGCCCGGCAAATTGCCAACGAATTGAAACTGAACATGAAAATTGGTGACGTGGAATTTCGCGGTGATAACAACAAGGCTATTTTCTATTACATCGCCGACGACCGGGTCGATTTCCGGGATTTGATCAAACTTTACGCCAGGGAATTTGCTGTCAAAATTGAAATGAAGCAGATTGGTGTTCGTCAGGAAGCCGGACGAATTGGCGGAATCGGTTCATGCGGACGAGCCTTGTGCTGCTCAACCTGGCGAACCGACTTTACCAGTGTGACGTCGGATGCTGCCATTAAACAGGGATTATCGCCCAATGCCGAAAAAATGGCCGGGCGATGCGGCAAGCTTAAATGCTGCCTGACTTACGAACTCGACCACTACCTCGAAGCGTTGGAAGATTTCCCGCATGAGTTACTGACCATCGAAACCGATAAAGGTTTTGCCCGTCATTTCAAAACCGATATTCTTCAGAAAAAGATTTGGTACATGTACGAAAAGTCTGACGGACGCACCTTTGTTCTCGATCTGGCTGATGTTAAAAAATTCCTGAACATGAACAAACACGGGCAGAAACCTTCGATTGAAGGATATGACGGATCGGAACCGAAGAAGGAAAATATGATGAACGTGGGTGAACTGGACCAGAAATTCTTCACCAAACCAACTGTCGTGAAAAAACGCAACAACAACAACAACCGGTCGAGAAGGCCACAGGGAAACAGACCGCAAGGACGCCGGGCACCTGAAAATCAAGGTTCAAAAGAATAATAAAAGGTTATCTTACTTCTTATCTGGCAGATTATTAGTTAGCGGGTGACTTCAAGTCACCCGCTAACTTTTAGATCATAATCCAAACAAGGAACGCAGTTTGATTATGAACGGTGTTGAACGTTACCTCCGACACGACAGTACTCCTCTTATAGGAATTGAATTGGGATTTTGTGTTTTGAAGATTGGGGATTTGGTTTCCCCGATGCGCCATTTTATTTCAGAATGGCATTTTTTTATTTATCCGAACTTTATTTCAGCCTGTCTTCCAGATTTTCAGTGTAAA
>JAUXUF010000160.1 GCA_030684645.1 Bacteroidota bacterium
TGCCGGCTTGCCCTGAATTTATGTAGCTGCTGCAAAAAACGATCTTAAGACTTCAATGGTACCTGATATACTAGGAAGAACACATCAAATTAATCATTCCTAACTCTCTGCTCCAATTTCACAAAAGCACTCCTTCGTGGGGCAGGCATTTCGAAATCATCTCCTTTCAATCCCTTCCATAGCACTTCATTAAATAGCCTGTCGTCATTCTTATCTGCCTCAGCAAAATTGAACCCTTCAGATATTTTTGACCACTTTGAAGCGATTTTATTCGTTTCATCCAGATCAACCTGATTTGGAACAGCTTTAAACTTTGTAAAATCAGGTTTATTAGTAAAGCTTCTGAACATTGGCATCGCAGCAGCATCATACTGGCTCATTGGAGGCAAGCCTAAGATCAATTCCATTGTACGCAACATACCTGAAGTAGAGTACATGGTATGATCCGGATAATTTCTTTTGGTGTAGGGACTAATAACCATTGCAATTGAACGATGGGCATCCACGTGATCGGGGCCGTTTTGGGCATCATCTTCAAGAATAAAAATCGCCGACTGCGACCAGATCGAACTGTTGCTGATATGCTCTACCAGTTTACCTACCGCCAGATCATTATCAGCAACACAAGCGTAAGGTGTTGGTTTACCAACTGCCAGGCCCTGGGTATGGTCGGCACCAAGACGGATGGTACTTAACTGAGGAACCGCGTTTTTAGACAATAATACATCAAAATCAGCTTTCCATTGCTCGAAACGCTCAACATCTTTCACTGTCTGATCGTAATAACCCGTAAACGAAGAGCAAACATGCGCTTCATCCAAAACAGGGATATTCCCCTTATCCTTATCCGCAAAAACACCATAGGTTCTGAATGAGACCCCGTTTCTTTTACACAAATCCCATATAAATCCATCCTTATTATTGGCAATCGTTCTTCGGCCCATCCCTTCGGTCACCCCTCCGCGACGTCCGTAGCCTGTCGGCCAGGTTTTTTCCAGGTAATCGGTTGCATAGGCTCCCAGCGACCAGTTATGACCATCGGCACTAACCTCCGCGTCAACATAAAAGTTATCCAGCAGTACG
>JAUXUF010000155.1 GCA_030684645.1 Bacteroidota bacterium
GCGAACTGTATTCATGGGCGGACTGGACCCCAGAATTAAGTGTGCTGTTTGTGTGGGATTCATGACAACCTGGAAAGATTTCATTATCAATAAGTCATATACTCATACCTGGATGACCTATGTTCCGATGCTTCCAAAGGAATTAGATTTTCCTGAAATCCTCGGCTTGAGAGCCCCCCTTCCGACGCTGGTGCTAAATGACAGTGATGATGGATTATATACCCTTCAGGAAATGGAAGGTGCAAATAAAATACTCAGTGAAGTTTACAAAAAAGCCGATGCCGAAAGCAAATACAAATGCTCTTTTCATCCGGGTCCGCATAAGTTTGATAAAAAGATGCAAACCGAAGCTTTTAACTGGTTTGATCAATGGCTGAAAAATTAATTTGTCAATGAGGCAATTTGTCGATTTGTCAATGTTGGAATTAGCAAATTAGAGAATGAGCAAATCAGCACTGGGCAGACTGCTTCATTTGAAGTTAATAGCCCTTTGTCTTTATTCTTGGTTCCTTATTCTTTGCTCCATTCTGGTGTAGAGCAAAGAACAAGGAACCAAGACGAGCAGGATTTTCAATGAATAGACAGAATAAAAACTTACAACCTATAACTTAAAACTTACAACCCGATATTATATCTTAATAAAAATCTTCTTCCGGTACAGGAAATACATCAATGACCATACCAGCACCAGCGCGCCGAGCGCTTCAAGTGCATCATGAAATTGCTCTGGCAGGGGGGCATACAATCCTGCAAAAAGCGCATGCGATGTATGTTCAAAATCTATGAAGTGGTAGGCCAGATAAATGGTCAATGAATTCATGCCGATCACCTGGAAGAAGAAAGCCCATTTCTGGTACTTCAGAACATCTATTACGTAATAGAACAGGCTGAGTATCAAAAAGGCCATTCCTGCAGTAAGCAGAATGAATGAACTTGACCACAGGTGTTTATTGATTGGGAAATGAAGCCCCCATAAGAGTCCTATCCCTATTCCTCCAATACCTGCCAGCAAGAGGATCTGAAGCTTTTTACCTTCTTTCCGGTCTGATCTTAGTATATCCCCGGCAAATGAACCCAAAACGGTCAGGCAGAGTGCGGGGAGTTGGGTGATGAGTCCGTTCTCATCATATATTTTTTGCAATAGTCTGCCCGGGAGAAAGTTTCTGTCAATCCATCCAACCAGATTACCTTCCATAGTAAGATTTCCTGCCCCAAATCCCGGTACAGGGATAAGGAACAGAGCTGCATAATAGAGGAGAAGAATTCCGGCGACCCAGATGATCCGGTGAAGACGGGAGAAGTTTAAATACAGCAGACTGGCAAAAAATCCCGCGACACCTATTCTCCCCAATACACTGGCAACTCTGATCTGGCTGGGTTCAAAAAATGTTACGGGTTGATTTTTATCGAGGATGCCCAAAATGACCAATACGAGCATTCTCCAGAATGCTTTCCGGTACAATTCCGCTTTTGACATGCCCTGTTCTATTCCCCTGTTCAGGGAAAAGGCCATTGAAACACCTGCAATAAACAGGAATAATGGGAAGATAAAATCATAAAATGTAAAGCCATTCCAGGCAGGATGTTCCAGCTGGCCGGCGATCCAGTCGATCCAGACAAGACCTGTTTTATTTCCCAGTAATACCAGAAATGTTCCTCCCCCTGAGATCAGCAGCATGTCAAAGCCCCGCAAGGCATCAATGGACAATAATCGCTGGGATTTCTGTTTAACAGAGGGATGGTCATTACGTTCGCTTTTTACATTTACTGCTTGCTTTTTCATCTGTTTATTTATTGTTTTTCCTGATTTGAGTTTTGAGCCGGCCAGGGGTTCATGAAAATCCAGGTTCAAATTTCACTTTCCAATTT
>JAUXUF010000186.1 GCA_030684645.1 Bacteroidota bacterium
AGGGTACATTTTACCTTGAAATGATGACTCTTTCAATTTGCGACACAAAAAAAAGCCTTTTCGGCTTTCTTTTGGTTTCACCTAAAAGGGAAGGTCATCTTCAGCCGGTTGAGCCTGTTTTTTCGAACTCTTTTTGTCAGCCTTCTTTTGTTTCACTGGTTCGTCCTGAACTGGATTGTCACTGTAAACCTTGGTCTGGAAATAACAAGTATGAGTTCTGCCGAATTTATCAGCTTCTTTCAGTTTAGCCACCTCAAACGAGAGGTACTTAATTCCGTTCTTTTCGAACATTGCGGCATCAAGGCCCTCTGCTGGTAATACAACTCTAATAATGTCAAGGTTTTCTAACTTAGTTCCTTTTCCGATGTAATGCTTTTCAAAAGTTGTCATAATGTTGAATTTTGAGTTATAAAAAAAATTTCTGCATGATGACTATTCTGATGAAGGGTGGCAATGAAGGAACTGGAATACCGGAATGACAATAGGGAATGAGGATATGCCGGGAAAATTCATTGACGGGTTTCCTTCCATCAAAGAATAAATCTTTGTAGATAATTTTTGACTAACGGGTCAATATTCTGTCAACCGTAGAAAATCCACACTGGGAAAGGTTACTCAGGTAAACGCTGAGATTATCATAGAGCTGTTGCCAGTCAGTGCTTGGATTATGTTTGAATTGGCATTAAAATAGTACTAATTGAGGCTGTGCTAACGAAGGAAACAAATCGGAAACCATACTTTATTCAGGCAAAAGGTACTGACAAACCTCAGGACACAAACCAAAAACAAAAATGCAAAAATGTAGAAAACGGGTAGGCAGGTAGATGACCTCAATAAGCTGAAACCAAAAGCCGAAAGGCTAATTTGGGAGCACGGTTCGACTGCTTCGCGCTCACCGACCAAAGTTAATTACAACAATTTGGGAGTTAGCGAACAAAAAAATGGAGGCGTAAGCCTCCACTCTTGGTTAAAGGTTAATTTGCTCTTCAACGTCACGGACTTTTACATCCAGGGTTCGTTTCATTTCATCAATTACAGAGGTGATCACTGCTGAGTTGGAAGTTTTGAACTCATTTCCATTTGAATCGCGCAAACTGATCACAGAACTGAGTGAATCAGCTCCGATCTGAAAGGTTTGCAATTTGCGCCTTGATTCATTCAATGTTTTCCATCTGTCAATTAACAATGACAAATCTTCCACCCGCTGAATCCTTTCATCGAGAGTGAGCTTCCGTGGTGCTTCGACTTCGTCTTTCACAACGGTCATAGTTGGAACAACTTCTACAACTTCAACTACTTCAGCAACATTGGCTGTTTTTTCTGCAACATTTGATTTACCCATAATATTTTGCTCCTGCCTTGGAGTCTCATTTTGGCACCCTTCGATCTTCTCAGGGCTGGTCTGGCACGCCGGTTAAAATTAAATTACGGGTAGAAATCATTGAGCCGGACGGATTCTTGTCAAGGGCGAATGTCATAAAACCTAACGGTACCTGAGCGTGAAACAGTCGAAGGGCGTTAGGTTTTTGACCAAGCACGAAGTGTTGCTTCGGTTCGACAAGCTCACCGACCGCCGCTCCCTGAGCGCGAAGCAGTCGAAGGGAGCACTCGGAGAGAATCGAAGCAACCCTTGACTTTTCCGGAATGCGGAAATAACTTTGGAGATAAAATTGAGTGAGAGTATTCCCTCTTTGAATGAAGTTTATATGAAACTCTCAATGCTGAAAATCGCTGAATTTTGGGGGATGAAAAAATTCAAATAAAAGACAGCAAATCAACTTTGGTGGAAAATGAGACTATTTATTTTCCCAAGTCATTTTTCTTTCCCACCAAATATCTTCAAATCCGTTGGGGTGTTTCCTAATTTCATCTATAAAATATTTAAGTTCCTCTGAGCACGAGTTATTACCTAATTTCATCTCAATTTCAGTTTGAATAGAAAGTAAAGAATTAAGATTAGAATGAATCTGGTTTTGAAGTTCTTTTAATCTTTCTTTGGTGATTCCAGTATTTCGGCCACTCAAATCAATTGTTTCTTCAGATTCCTCAAAATGCAAAACATATTCTGATCCGTAGTAACTATCGGAAACTTTTTTAAACCCAAGAATCATTGCAACCTTCTCAGATGCAATCAAATTTTTTCTTCCGATCATATTTTCGTTAATCGTAATCTTTAGTTTATCATGTTCTTGAAATAAATGCGAGAGTATTATTTCTTTCATTGCATTTGTTAAATATCCCTTTTTTCTATGAGCATATAATACGAACCAATGTATATCATGATCACCCATAGGATAGACTGTTGCGACATAAAACCCTTCATCGTTTTTAATAAAATAAAAACTTTCGAATTTAAGTGGGGAGATAAATTTTGATGGTAGTTTTCTCACCTTTGTTATGACCTTAGCAAAATCAACGTGGTCAGATAATGGTCTTAAAAAGACAAAACCTTCAGTTTTATTCTTATTTAGCTTATCAATAAGAACTTTTAAATATTTGTCTGTCATATGAAAACGTAAAAATAGTACAGTACAAGTTATCAAATCAAAGCAGATCTGTCATTATTGTTAAAAATAATTTTACAGATATTTCAATGTGAAACAGATAAACTCTCACTTAGACACAAGATATTTAAGCTGTTATGGCTATTTTCCGTAACAACTTAAATAAGCTTCATATTCGAAGTTTACCAATTCGGGGGAAAGATTTTCGGCTGCGCCCTCGAAATAAACCGAATCCAAATAACATACGAAGGCTTCCCATGCTGTGTTAGTTTCCTGATCCGTTACGGCTGATTTTAAAGTGTAAGTTTTCATACGATAGTTTTTAAAAAATTCATGCCCTTTTTACTGTTGAATTTTTCGGTAAACAAAAAGCAACTGGAAGATTTTTAGGACAGAATGGGAGAAAAATACCGGGAAAATTTTTGTTTAGACATAGTCCTTAGCCGCTAAATTCAGCGGTTTCTTTGTGTGGATTTTAATAAAAACAAGTATGAAAGGGCTCTTACACAATCAGCCGCGAAGGAACCAGGAGCCTTGCAGTTTGTGAATCAACTAATCTTTTGGAAATGGTTTATTGCGGTGCTTCGAAGACCAACGAATTTTGAGTTTTGAAACCGTTATAGTTGCCGGAAAAGAATTAACCGCGTCTGGTAGTTAGAATAAGTAAAACTGGCTATGTGTTTTTCTGTACTGTGCGATGGGTAAGCGTGGGTTCTGGATTAACTTATTCAGGGAGTTAATCCAGAACTTACGTCTGGGGCGATGAAGATTGTTTGGTGAACGAGTGAATTAGCGCGGAGTGCAGCTATCCCATGACGGGATAGCGGGAACGGAAGTGTGTTTGAAATGAGTGAACCGGACGTTCTGCAATCGCATGGCCTTTGTTCTGATAGTGATCTTCGTTATTTTACTCGTTCTTTAACCTGTGCAACAAATTCATTGGCTGGTTTAAAAGAAGGAATGACATGTGCAGGAATAATTATAGTAGTATTTTTTGAAATATTCCTCGCAGTTTTCTCTGCTCTATTTTTTACGATAAAACTTCCGAAACCGCGAAGATATACGTTACTTCCTTCGGTTAAAGAATCTTTAACTGTTTCCATAAACGCTTCAACAGCTTTTTCCACTGTCACTTTTTCAATTCCGGTGTTTTGACTTATTTCCTTAACGATATCAGCTTTTGTCATCTTCTAAAATTTTTAATTATCAATAATTTATACTTCTAAAATAATTAGTGAGCAAATATAAAATTATTAATCAGACAGTTGCCTTTTTTTAGGGTACATTTTACCTTGAAATGATGACTCTTTCAATTTGCGACACAAAAAAAAGCCTTTTCGGCTTTCTTTTGGTTTCACCTAAAAGGGAAGGTCATCTTCAGCCGGTTGAGCCTGTTTTTTCGAACTCTTTTTGTCAGC
>JAUXUF010000190.1 GCA_030684645.1 Bacteroidota bacterium
CTCAATGATTATACAGTCGTCAACTATAATATCCGCGAAATAGTCACCTATAGGAAAGGCTTCATAAAATACCCGGATCGGATACTGACTTATCCGTTCAAAACCCATTCTGCGAAGTTCGATCAGCAAGGCATTTTGATAGACCTTCTCAAGAAAACCATAGCCAAGGGTATTATAAACCTTATAATAGGCTTGAATGATCCTTTCTGTCTTTTCCTGATGTAGATATTCCATATCTGATACTTTAGAACACTGATGACACTGATTGAATGGATTTAAACGGATAAAAAATTATATTTTTAAAATCTGTGTTTTTTTCTTTTAAATATTAAATCCATGTTCATCTGTCCCATCTTTGTCATCAATGTTCCATCGTTATCAGTGTTCTAATCGTTATTCCGATTCAAAAATCACATCATCCTTTTCTACATCAATAAACTCATAATGTCCTTCGACAGGCTCAGGAACCACCTTCGACAGGAGTTCGACTGTGCTCACGCGGAAGTCTCAGGAACAAAAGCCCTTCTGCAAAGTAAACGGTGCTTTCCCTTCGACAGGCTCAGGGACCGATGGTGGCATCAAATTGGGTCGTAGCGCAGAACTTTTTAACCCGTACTGCACTTACCGAAAATTTCTTGCCGGTTAGTTTTGCAAGCAAATCAAAATGTAATGAAACAATCGGTAGCCTGGTTTTTGGGTTTGTATGCAGTATTTACAAAATTCCGTGTGTTCTCAGTATTTCGGCCAGATCAGCGTGTTTTTTGGAATATTCACGAAGTGTTGTTATCAGGTTTCGACTATTTTCTTCGGCTTTCGATGCTTGTAGTAAAGCTGGTTGCATAGCAGTACGGCGATCCCAAATCATGTAGCCGAGCATAAAAAGGAACAGGGTAATTAAGATGCCAAACCCCCAGTAAAAAAGTGTTTTTATGTCATCAAGTTGCCTTTGCTGACTTTCAAACTTTAATTCCATATTGGTTTCTGTACGGATGGCGCGGTCGCGGTCGGCCAGGGTATAAGGCACTACAACCTGCTGCTCCTGTGCCAATGCCGGAAGACAATGCAAGGTGAGCAATAACAAACTGATAGATACAAGCGTTTTCATATTTTATGAATTTAGTACGAAAATACAAAAAAAGCTGGAACACTGATGACACTGATTAAACACCTGCCCGACGCAGGCGGGGATATTCACAGATTTTTATCAGTGTTCATCCCTGCCTCGCCGGCAGGCGGGCGTGACATCTGTGTCATCAGTGTTCATTTTGTTATCCGTGTTCATCTTTTCCTGAAAATCAATTGGGAAATCTTTGAAACATTCTTTGAACCCAGAATCCATAAAGGAAAGTCATATAGCTGTTTGTGACGGAAAAGTAGGCGCTTCACTTGGGGTGAACCCCTTACTCAAAAGAATTATTTTAATTCTTTTGGTCTCTCTGGCAAATCCTTAAAAACCTTATAAACCAAATCACTTTCGGGAGCAATTATTACCCATGCAGTAAGGAAAATAAGCATCCAATCCGTGTAAAAAGAAAGATGTTTTTGATACCACAATTCCAATTCTCCTTTGTAGGGAGAAATGTGTTTGGCATAGAATTCCGGGGCTGGTAAAGATGTTTCAGACAGTAGCCTTTCCTCATCACGAAAAACTATGGATCCTATACCTGCAAGCCCGGGCTTTACATTGTAAATCGTTGCTTTGACGTGTTCCGGATATGGATCAAATGTTTTATCAACTAATGGACGTGGACCAATAATACTCATATCACCTTTAAGGATGTTTATGATTTGAGGTAGTTCATTGATCTTTGTTTTCCGTAAAAAACCGTCCAAAGGCATTAATCGCGGATCTTTTCTGGTCGTGTGCAATCCTCCGGCCAGATTTGGACTTGCCTTTAACATCGTTGCAAACTTCCAGATATTGAACGGTTTGTTTTTATAGCCAATTCGTTTTTGAAAATAAAATACATAATGTTCTCCGGTAAGCAACAAGCCTATTATAACCGGGATTAAAATGGGAGAAAGTATTGTTAACGCCATTAATGCCAATAAAAAATCGATGATACGTTTGAAGAAATGTTGGTACATGATTGGATGAGCTTTAGATCGGACACACCCCCTAACCCCTCTCAAGAGGGAGATGTTGCCGCTTTGATTAAAATGTTGGTAGTTTATGTTTTATTTACTTAAATTGAAAAAATCAAATTTGTAGAAGCTATGATCGAACCCGCGACCTACTCCCCTCTTGAGAGGGGCCGGGGGTGTGTCATTTCATATTCTGTGATGTAATTTTCAATCACTTTGAAAACATTATCGGTGTCGTTAAATACTTCATCATCGGTAAAACGGAGCACAGTAACCCCCAATTCGCTCAGTCTTTCTTGCTTCCGGCGGTCTTTTTGCTGAACTTCTTCGAAAAAGTGGGTATATCCGTCCAATTCAATTGCTAACATTAGTTCATGACAGAAAAAGTCTGCAATGTAATTGTCCAAAGGTTTTTGTCGATGAAAATCGTACCCGTGTAATTCTTTTCCTTTCAGCATCTTCCACATAAATATTTCTGACTTAGTGGAATGCTTACGCAATTGTCTCGCGTATTCTTTTAAATGTGGACTGTAGGGGATAATGGTACGACGGTTCATGAATTACATCTTTGAGTCCAATCCTTTCCCGGTCTCAATATGTTCGAAGTTGGGCAAATACACTTTTAGGATATCGACAATGGCAACCTTGGTGACGTTTTTTGATTCAAAAAGGGTATGAAGCTGATCAAAAATAGTATCGATTTCAGCTATGCTTCGCTTTTTTGAGTTTCTTACTACTCCTAAATTGATGAACGAATCATTGTCCAATTCTTCTTTTTCAGTAAAAAACTCTTCAAAAGCTTTTTCGCCCGAAGTATCGGAGCCAAAGAAATAGATGGGATAGGTGGACGAGGGAACGGGGGGACGATGGGACGATGGGGTGAGGGGGTGAGGGGACGATGGGGTGTCTTCGTGTGGTCGTGTTTTCGTATTGTCGTACCGGCGTGTCGTCGTATCATCGTGTAATCGTGGTTGCTGAGCTTGTCGAAGCATCGCTTTTTCACGTGCTTCGTCTTCCGACGCGCAAATATCTGCTTCTAATCCAAGTTCTTTAAGTAAATCCAGGGCAATCTGATCAAATGGAATCATATCCTTTTCTTCATCCAATTTTGGATAAAAGATATCACCGGACTCACCCATGATGGATGCCATTAAACAGAGTTCTCCTGATTCCTGAGGTGAAACAAAGAATCTCCTGATTCCACGGGGGCATGACCAGGGTTGTTGTTTATTTAGTCTTTCAAGAAAACCTAAAGGTAAACTACCATTTGAAAAGGCCACATTGGCAAACCTTGCTGTTTTAATGGGTAGTTTATCGGAGTATGCCATAATCATTTCTTCCATCAGCTTTTTACTTGCTCCCATAATGTTTACCGGATTGGCCGCTTTATCGGTTGAAACGCAAAAAAAATGTTCGGGTGGAAACTGGAGTAATATATCCAGCAATTTGCGGGCCCGAAGCACATTGTTTTCAATCATGGCTTCGATAGAGAAAATGTCTTTTTCACTACGCACATGTTTGTGGGCAGCAAAATTGGCTACAATCTCAAACGGCTCGTGCTGCTGAAATATCTTTTCAAATGCCCGGTCTCCAAAATTGACCGGGTAAGTAATGAAATCAGCAGGGATGTTGTATTCGGTGGAACTCCTTAAATCGCGAACCAGTTCGGTTAGACCATTCTCGTTGATATCGACAACTACCAGCTTTTTAATGTTGAACTTTAGGATGGCTTTGATATAGGAAGAACCAATTGTACCGGCACCACCAATTACCAGAACTGATTTATTGTTGATCCGGTTATTAAGTTCGGTATTGTATTTATTAAAATCGTCAGCCAATAAACTATTTGGGCGTTTGGTGACGTAGGTGGAGATGAAGTTATCGAGGTTAAAATTGGTTTGCATGGATTTGTTTTGCTATTTAAAGATTTTTTCAAAATCATTGAATTTTATTATTTTCGTATTTTCAACACTGGTAAGTATTAATAAATCATTATCACCCGTTATTAAAAAATCTGCATTTGAGTCAATGGCTAATGATAAAAGATAATTGTCTTTCAAATCTCTGCAAAGTTTAGTTTTTGTTTTTATGATAACATTTACTGATGATTCATCCAATAACTCAAAAAATTCCCCGATTTGTTCAGGAGTGAAATATTTTTTAATCTTTGGCTTTTTGAAAACCTCAGTTAACTCCTGAATTTGTTCGTTGCAGGTAACAATAATAATTGTTTGAGAATCGATGTATTCTTGAAGACCTTTTAAGTTTTTTCCGATCAGGAACGAAATCCAAATGTTTGTATCAACTATGACTTTAAAAGATTTGTTTGCCTTCTTCATACCTTTGTTTCCTTACAGATTCAACTTCTTTGGTAATCTCATTCATGGCCAACTCATCAGTTCGGGTTGACTTTAGTAGTTTATTGAATCGTTTAAGGAATAACGATTTCTTCAGTTCATTAAATAACTCAAGTTTATCATTATCGTCAAGTTGATTGATGATCTTTAAAAACTGACTTTTATCTAATTCTATATTAATTGCTTTCATTTCCTTCTTATTTAATTTATGACAAATTTAATCAATAATCAGAAGCAAGGCAACTTTGTTTTGTTGAATTTCTTAATCGCGCACCAGTTCAGTTAAACCATTTTCATTGATATCAACAACTACCAACTTTTTAATGTTGAACTTTAGGATGGCTTTGATATAGGAAGAACCGATAGTGCCGGCACCTCCAATTACCAAAACACTTTTCCCGTTAATGCGTTTGTTAAGCTCTGTACTATATTTTAGAAAATCAGCAGCCAACAGGCATTCTTCCCGCTTGGTAACGTAAGTTGAAATGAAATTGTCGAGATTGAAATTGGTTTGCATATTTTAAAGTCTTATTTGTCTTGAAGTTTTTATTTTTTTTATGCTCGAATGAGAATGAAGTATTCGCAATACGTCAATTGTCGTGTCTAAATCGAATTGTTTCGAAATCCTTACTTCTTTTCTCTTGATTTCAACCATAACTCAAAATTTTCCATCGATTGTTGAACTGTATGGAATTGATCCTTCTCGGTTTTTTCTATTTCTGCTAAAAATTCATTGTAACTTAATGAACATTGCGGTGATACCCAATTTTTGGAGTTGCTCTTTTTTATTGAGGTCTTAAATTCCTTCATTTGGATTTTATATTTGATTGAGACGTGAAGTTAAAGATTATTTAAATATTCACCACCACCAGTTTAGCGATTCTGAATTTTAATATAGCTTTGATGTAGGAAGAGCCGATAGTACCTGCAACACCAATCACCAAAACCTTTTTGCCGTTTATTCGATTATTTAGTTCGGAATTGTATTTTAAAAAATCATCAGTCAAAAGACTTTGCGGGCGTTTGGTGACATATGCCGTGATGAAATGATCGAGGTTGAAGTTTGATATCATAGGAAAGTTTAACGTTTTGAATTTTCAAACCATGCAAAGTCAGTATTCATAAATTTGAATATCCGAAATGAACTTGAAGTCTTTGAGATTGTATGTGAAAAGTTTGAGGTTGAAAGTAATAGCTGTTGCTGCTATTATCGCATCGGGAATAAGTAATCCATGGCTTAATCTGAACTGTTCGATCAGCTCAATCGTGAGCTTTGAAGTAGTTTCATTAAAATGTATAATGTGATAAGCCTTTAGTTTTTTCTTTAATTGGATTGTTTCTGTTTTGTTTCGGGTACCCTGCAGCAATTCCATTACCGCAACTGATGGAATCAAAATATGTTCAAGTCCAATTCGTTCAAGCCTTGTAAGTGTTTCCTGGTCTCCTCTGAACCAGGAAATAAAAATATTCGTGTCACAGAGGATTAATTCCTTTTCCATCCTTTTGTGCGTATATCATTGAGGGAAATAGACCGGTCACTCCAAATACCGGTAAAATCATCAATTGAAGGATGTTTCTCGGCCCATTCAATCGGAGCCTCTTCAATGCTTTTATTTTGCAATGCCTTTTTATTGACAGTTATTTCCTTTATAAAATTGAATTTTTCAAGAAGGCTAATGAAGAAGGAAACATTTTCACGTCCTTCAATTTTTATTGTTATCGTATCCATTTTATTCATTGTTCGAGAGATTAATTTTTTCAAAGCTTATTAGCAAAGGTAATAAAACCGAAGTAAAATTACGAATATTGAGTTCAGCATTTAGAACGCAGATGACACTGATTAAACAGATTGACACTGATTTTTAATTATATTTCTGTGTTCATCCCTGCCCGACGCAGGCGGGCGTACCATCCGTGTTATCAGTGTTCAAATTGTTATCCGTGTTCTTTTACTGAAACGATTCAAATGTCTTTTTCATTCCTTCCTTTGCGTTAGCCGGCATGTTTTCAATCCCCAAGGCTTTTTTTATTTTCTGATTGGACACCACATACGATTCCGTTAATTTTTTCAATCGTTCGCTGTTTAAAGGCAGATGAAGAACATCACCAATTCTTGTTGAAAGAGAGATCAATTTTTCAGGAATATTCCAGATGCTTGATCTCCTGCTTTGCGATGTTGCAATTAACCGGATGATTTCGTTGGTCGAAAGTGTTTCATCGTCGGCAATTTGGTAAATGCCTGACTCAATTTCTTTTTCAACGATTTGATTGATCAGATAGGTAAGGTTGTCTATTGAGGTATACAAACGTTGGTTTTCAAAAGCGCCTAATGGCCAAAGTAATCCTTTTTGAACTATCTTATACAGTAAATTAAGATTTCCCTTATTTCCCGGACCATGGATTATGAACGGTCTCAGAATATAAACCTGTATTACTTCAAAAATAGATTCTTGAATTTCATCCGAAAATAATGGTGTTAATTAATTGATTATTTGTACGTTCGGATGGAACTCCATGCCAGGAGGATTCCACTTCGAACTTTATTTTCATACATTTTTGCGCCGCTACCTTTAAAGTTATTTCCGCGGCATGATCGTTTCATGCGGCAATTGATTCCACCCTATTCGATGATTTGGTTGATCCTTTGAATTAATTCCTGATATTTAGCGATTTTGAGGCTTGATACTTTGCCTTTGATTAACCTTTGCTCAAGGACAAATATCTTATGTACACGAATATAGCTTTTTGCTGGTAAATCTTCAGTTACATCATCATTGGTAATGGAGATACTAAGTTTATCTTGTTTCAACTTTGAAGTGATTTGAACAATCATTACATCACCGGTTTGATGAACCGTTTCGTTCGAAATGACAACTGCCGGACGAAGTTTATATCCTTTATTGTCGGTAAATGGAACCGGAATGATAACAATATCGCCTTTGTGAAAATTCATTAACGTGCAATTTTCAGTTTTTCTTTTGCCCAGTTATCCCAAATGTCATCTTCTTCGCAACTCCATTCTTTTTCGAGTGAACTTTCAGATAATACGACAAAGGGCACTTCTTCCTTTTCTTCAATGATTTCAATACTTTTTACATCGTTAAGTTTTGATAAAAGTTTTTTAAGAAAGACTCCTGATTGTTTGCTTTTAGGTGTAATTACTATGTTTTGCATTTTTTATATTTTTTATCAAAGGTACATGAAAAATCCCGAATGATCCATGTTGGTGTTTTAAACTCAATAATATTTGCTTGTTACGCCAATAAATTTAAGAACAAAATTAAACAATCTTTCTGAACACTGATAACATTGGAACACAGATGACACTGATTAAACAGATTTTAAAAATGATTTTTTATCCGTGTTCATCCATACCATCTGTGTTCCCTTGTTTTCATCCGTGTTCTATTATCGAAACTCTCCAATGTCTTTTTAAAACCTTCATGGGAGGTAATTGGCATCTTTTCTATTCCCAATGCTTTCTTTATTTTTTGATTGGAAACAACATACGATTCGGTTAATTTCTTCAATCGTTCACTGTTTAAGGGTAAATGAAAAATATCTCCAGTCCTTGCCAATAGGCTGATCATTTTTTTAGGGATATTGCAGATTCTTGATTTTCGGTTTTGTGCGGAAGCTATTAAGCGGATGATTTCGTTGGTCGAAAGCGCTTCATCATCAGCAACCTGGGAAATGCCCGGTTCAATATCTTTTACGATCAATTGGTTGATGATAGAGGTAAGGTTGTCAATAGAGGTAAAAGATCTTTTATTTTTGAAAGCACCTAAAGGCCATGGCAGTCCCTTTTGTACCATTTTTTAGAGCAAATTAAGATTTCACTTGTCCCCGGACCATGGATCATACAAGGACGAAGGATATACGTTTAGTTTAGATATAATATTCTCCACATTTAGCACAATACAAGCGAGCATCGTCAATAATTATTTTAATGTACACTCTAAAAGTATCGTTACCACATTTTTTGCACACCTGTTTATCTTCAGGTTGCTCGTCTTTTTCAATTGGTGGTTTCCAATTCATAAGCTTGCAATTTTTGAACCGCTAAAGTATTCCGTGTGTCCTTAGTATTTCGGCCAGATCAGCGTGTTTTTTGGAATATTCACGAAGAGCCAGAATCAGGTTTGTACTTTTTGCATCTGCATCGGTGGCTTTATCCAAAGCTGGTTGTAAAGCCGTCCTGCGATCCCATATCATGTATCCAAGCATGAAAATAAACAATGTGATTAAGATACCAAAGCCCCAGTAAAATAGCATGCTTAACTGATCAATTTGCTTTTGAATGCTATCGAACTTTACATCCATTTTAGTTTCAATAGCTTCCATCTTTGCATCAATGGCCTCCATCTTTGCTTCTGTACGAATGGTGCGGTCGCGATCGGCAAGGGTATAAGGCACTACAACTTGCAGCTCCTGAGCTAATGTAGGAAGACAATGCAAGGAGAGGATTAGCAAACTAACAAATACAAGTGGTTTCATATTTTTAATTTAAGTACGAAAATACAAAAATATTTGAACACTGATCAAACGGATTAAACGAATATTTACTGATTTTATCAATATATTTTTATCTCCCGATTTATTGGGACAAGTTGTGTTCATCTGTCCCATCCGTGTTACTTGTACTGAGCTTGTCGAAGTATCTGTGTTCATCCGTCACATCCGTGTCATCCGTGTTCTATCCCTGAAACGATTCAAATGTCTTCCTCAATCCTTTCTCCGCCATAACTGGCATTTTTTCTATTCCTAACGCTTTCTTTATTTTTTGATTGGAAACAACATACGATTCGGTTAATTTCTTCAATCGTTCACTGTTTACGGGTAAATGAAAAATATCTCCAGTCCTTGCCAATAGGCTGATCATTTTTTTAGGGATATTGCAGATTCTTGATTTTCGGTTTTGTGCTGAAGCTATTAACCGTATTATTTCATTGGTTGAAAGCGCTTCATCATCTGCAACCTGGTAAATGCCAGTCTCAATATCTTTTTCAATCAGTTGAGTGATGATATAGCTCAGGTTGTCAATTGAGGTAAACGATCTTTTATTTTCAAAATCACCTAAAGGCCAGGGTAATCCTTTTTGAACCAGCTTGTACAATAGATTAAGATTTCCTTTGTTGCCCGGACCATGAATCATACAAGGGCGAAGGATGTAAACTTTCTTAGTGGGTTGCGGGTTGCCTGCCTCGCCGGCAGGCGGGCGGGTTGCGGGTTGCAGGAGTTTGCTGAGAATGTATTGCTCGGCAAGCATTTTACTTTCGCCATAAGGTCCTTTGGGTTTGGGGACAACATCTTCGGTTAAGATATCCCCTACTACCTGGTCGGCTGCCGCTTTTACTGAGCTGAAAAAGATAAATTTTCTGGCATCAATTGCCAAAAACCAGTCAAATATCTTTTGCGTTAAACCTGTATTGATATCAAAATATACCTGTGCATTGGTTTGGTTCTTGGTATCATGTGCTTTACCGGCCAAATGAACAATCAGATCAACCGAAGGAATTTGCTCCAACTCATTCCATCCAAATGTTTTAACAACTCCATCCTTTTGTGGCGACACAATATCCAAACCGTAAATGTTGTGTTGGTTTTTAAGGGCATAAACTAAGTTGCTTCCTACGAATCCATGGATTCCACTAATAAGTATTTTCATGTTAGCAATGAGTTCGCAAGGGACACATACATATCTGTTACAGCTTCTTTTGAATAGTTTAAATTTATATCCGTCAATCCTCTTTTACCCATTACTCTTAATTCTCCTTTATCAAGTGATTTAAGAAGCGCTACAATTTGATCAGTTTTTTTGTTCATATCATTTTCTTCAATCAGAAAAGCACAGTTTTTATCTTTTAAGAAGTTTATTATTGGGGTATTTACACCTGAACAAACCAGAATTGGTTTAGCACAAGCCATAATAGTATATACTTTTGATGGGAAACCGTGACCTTCAGTCTGGGGTGCCATGAAAATAAATTGAAGATCAGAATAAGCTATTAAAGAAGGCATAGATTCTCTTGGTTGATATGGAATTAGATGAACTTTCGTTAGCTCATGAGTTCTTATTGCATCTGTCAGAAAATCTTTCAAGACTCCTTCTCCAATGATGAAAAATTCAATCTTCTCTTTTTTAAGACGAATTGCGATTTCCACCAATGTATTCCAGTCTTGCGCGTGACCAATATTACCTGCATACATTAGTTTTAATGAGGTGGTATCCGGTAAAAATTTATTATCAACTTCTAATCCATAAGGAGACAAAGGCCTATATATGGTTGTGTCTACAAAATTCGGAATGATATACAACTTCGATTTGTCTTTAATTCTGTCGATAATTTTGTCATAAAAAATCTTGTCAATTGTTGTAACCTTATCTGAGTATTTGTAGACAAACTTTTCGAGCCCTTTTAATATGGAAATAACCCCTTTTGATTTTAGTCCTCCTCCTTCGATTAATAAATCCGGATAAATCTCTTGAATATTGTATATCACATTAGCACCCTTCAATTTACCCAGAATGATATTAATAAACCCAATTGTCAAAGGTGGGGATGGTGATAAAATAATATCTATTTTCTTTTCAAACAGTCCAAGAATAAAAGATGCAAAGTGCCAATATAGAAATCCCAGCATTCGTAAAATTGAACTTTTGAATTTCTTTTGAGGAATATGTTTTACGCTAATTCCTTTATAATTACTTGTATAATACAATCCCCCAAAAATACGATTAAGAGGCTGCTTTTTAAGGGCATCTTTAACAACGTTATAATGGGGGGGTAGTGGTTAAAACAATAACATCAAACCCTTTCTCTTTAAATTTTAGAGCAATGTCATTAAAAAGATAAGCAGTTGAAACTCCATCAGGGCTGAAGGCGATGGTATGAATAAGTATCTTACTCATGCCAGACAATTCTGTTAATGTAATCCGTATAGCTTAAAATAATCCTTATCACTTTTTCCGAAACATTTGGCTTTGAATAATCGGCCACCGGATTTAGGATTCTTTGGATGCCACGTTTCTGGTTCTCTATTAAGATTAATCCTTGTATAATTCTTTCCGGATTTAAACCGACCATCATCACTGATGCTTCTTCCATGGCTTCCGGACGTTCGTGGGCATCGCGTATGTTAAGGGCGGGGAAGTTCATAATGGATGATTCTTCCGAAATGGTACCACTATCGGATAAAACTGCATAAGCATTTTTTTGTAAGTGGTTGTAATCGTGGAATCCCAATGGCTTCATCAGTTGGATGAGTGAATGAAATTGAATACCTTTTTCGTTGATCTTGTTTCGTGTGCGTGGATGGGTGGAAACAATAATAGGTAATTGATATTTCTCAGCAATCAGGTTAAGTGAAGAGACTAACTTATCAAAGTTATCGGAATTAATGTTTTCTTCCCTGTGGGCCGACACCACAAAATACTTTTCCTTTTTCAAAGATAATTTACTTAAAACATT
>JAUXUF010000203.1 GCA_030684645.1 Bacteroidota bacterium
CGGCCTTTTTGCATAAATCCGCATCATAACCGGCTATTCCGGTCGATTCGCGGTTCATTAAAGGGCTGGCGGCGTACAACAGGTCTTTCCCCAGAAAAGCATAAGCAGTAATTTTACTAATGCGTTGGCGGTTATTGCCCAGCGTGGGTTTACCGGCTTCGGTATCGTCCCATTTTAAAGGCAACAATTGGGCAGCCTGCTCCAAATCGCTGGCTGCTTTCAGGGCTGTTTCACGGTAGTTTAAACGCGGAAATTTCATTTCCTCCGTAGGCGACAGCACTTTGTCAATATAAGGCATCCCTCCCCAGTTAATCATCAGTTCATGATAAAAATACCCTCTGAAAAACAACAATTGACCTTTGATGATGTCTTTCTCCTCCTGGGTGGCATTCACGAGTTTATCCATATTGGCAAGCCCCAGGTTGGCTTTACGGATGCCATACCACGCCAATGGCCATACCACTTTTCCATACGGGCTGGTAGGGTTGGTAACGACAGCATTTGAACTTGATCCAAAATATGAACCATAGGCCCATTGCCATGCCCAATAATTCCCATCATCCATTCTTCTGCTTACAAAATAACTCGCATTAGATATAAACTCATCCGCCAGATTAAAATCGGTCTGATAAGTGGATTTTGACGGATCGACGATACAGGAATATAACTCTTCCGTAAAACCCTGGAAACTTCTAAAATCCTTAAATGCATCTTTTTCATTTACAGTAGCTTCAGGCGCTTTGTCGAGGTATTTTTTGCACCCTCCCAGCAGTAATCCCAGGGCAAGAACTGCAAATACAAAACTTATCTTAATTTTATTTTTCATATTTTTCATAGTACAGACTTTTAAAATTTAATATCAATACCCAGGTTTACACGTTTTGAAGTAGGATAGGCTCCAAAGGGATCGCTTCCCTGTTCCCTGTCGTCGGGCAAATCAGACCAAAAATAGAGGTTGTTCCCGTTCAGGAAAACTTTCAAGGAAGACAGTCCATACCGTTTAATGCGATCGCCTTTAAACATATAGGCTACTTCTGCGGTCTTTAAGCGAAGATATGATCCGTCGAATTGAAAATAATCACCGATTGGCCCTACACTAGTTTTCCAACGGGGCAAAAATGATGATGCGTTTGGATTGTCCTTTGTCCAGTAATCGAGGGTATGGGCGTAGGCTAGATCAAGATTATCTGCGAAGTTCCAAAAAGTAACATAACGTGTAACATTATTCACACCATAAAACTGGAGCATCAGGCTAAAGCCTTTATAATCGGTACCGAAAGAAAAATTGAAGGCGTTTTGCGGGCGTGTCGGGTAACCATAAGGAGCCGCGTCTTTATCATCGATAACACCGTCCCCGTTAAAATCAATGATGTTATAATATCCCGGCAACTTTGTATTATCGTTGACGGCTAATGGGGCGCTTGCATACACTTCGTCCCATGTATTATAAAAACCATCCCTTACAGTGGTTTTGGTCTGGCCAATCTGGAATCCCTGAGCCAGCGAGTG
The DNA here is from genome assembly GCA_030684645.1 of Bacteroidota bacterium. Taxonomy (GTDB): domain Bacteria; phylum Bacteroidota; class Bacteroidia; order Bacteroidales; family Prolixibacteraceae; genus Aquipluma. The sequence goes on from JAUXUF010000203.1 coordinate 1,510, forward strand.
CGGATCTTTCAGTTCAGGTTCTTCTTTGTATAAAATTTTATCTATGGCGTGCGTAACACTGGTATTAACCCATAAATGCCAATTTTGCAGGTTCTTGTTAAACCGAAGTTCTACTTCGTATCCATTTTTCTTTACACGCCCAACGTTTGCAGTTGGCGCTGTTCCGCCAAAATACGCCGGCAGGGTCCGGCTTGATCCCACAAGTAAGATATCAGTCCGGTCCTCTGTAAAATATTCGATATTCGTGGACAGCATATTATTCAGGACAGCCATCTCCAGTCCCAGGTTGGATTTTGTTGCCTTTTCCCAATGGATGCCGGGGTTGCCAATCACCGATTCCTTGTACCAGGCATAGGGGCTTTTATTTCCATATCCATATCCTGCATATTCTGCCAATGGCGATGTACCGCCATAGCTCCATTGGGTGTCGTACAGCCATCGCTGGCTAATACCGTCATCGCCAATCAATCCGTACGAATAACGAAGTTTCAGTTGATCGAGCCATTCTATATTTTTCAGGAACTTTTCATTGGAAAGAGTCCAGCCCACAGCGGCCGATGGAAAGAAGCCGAAACGGTAACGGGGGCCGAATTTTTCCGAACCATTATAAGCGCCATTAAACTCGGCAAAATACCGGTTGGCGTAATTGTAGGTAGCACGAAATATCCAGTCTTCGCGGTAACGTTGAAACTCGCTGCCCGTAGCCAGTTGTTCCCGGGTAAATACCCCCGTGGCCGTAACATCATGCCGGCCAAAGGTCCGTGCATAGTTTGCCTGTCCCTGGTAAAACAAGCGCCGCCTGAGCGTACTTAAAGGGTTAGAACTATTATAATAAAAAGCACCGACGGCACTCTCGTCATTTATTGTCCAGGGGTTTCTCACCCAGTCAAACTGATTGACGCCTTTTACCGGATTTAAGGTAATATAATTATTTGGATCCTCATTCGGCCCCATATCCTCGATGGCCGGATTTATCCATTTGGTCGGAAAATTACCAATACCCCCATGATAAATACCACCTTCTGACTCAAAATGATTATCGAATGATACGTTACCACTGATGCTCAAGCCATTGGAGATAAAATCCAATTTTTGGGTAAGTGTAAGATCGGTGCTCAAATCAGTCTTCCTGGTTTGACGAATACCTGAATTAGCAGCGCTTGAAGCGGAATTCCTCATACGTTCACTACTGTTGGGACTCGAACCCCAGCGTCCGTCGCTATATCGGGGCATAAAAGCATTAGGAGGCAAAGCATATGCCGCAATCATTAACTGATACTCGTCATCAGTATAGCCATAGGTATTTTTTATAATACCATACACACCGGCAAGATTAATTTTCAACAGGGTACTTTTTGTAAGGTTTAAATCCAGGTTGGTCCTGAAGTTAAACCGGTCATAACCCAATCCTGGTTTGTATCCTACACCATTGTCCAGAATTTTAAGCAAATCCCCTTCGTGCATATAGGCTAATGAAGTGAAATATTTTGCGAAATCGCCCCCCCCGGCAACTCTCATGTTTACACGCTGGTTCATGACCGCTTTTTTGATAGTTTCCTTTTGCCAGTCGATATTAGGGTATGCCTCGGGATATTTTAGGTTTTGCTGGTTGCGGTAACGATCCACAATGGCCAGAGGGGTATAATCCCCCCATTCAGCCTCGTTAAGTACCACTTCGCGTTCAATGGACTCGTTTTTAACCCGATACATATCATACGAGTCTAATTTATCTACCATACGGGCTGGCATTTTAATGGTTGAGTTGGCAGAAACAGTCAAAACCGGTTTTCCTTTAGAACCGCGTTTGGTGGTAATGAGGATAACGCCATTGGCTCCCTTTACCCCGTAAACAGCGGTAGCTGAAGCATCTTTAAGTACCGAAACATTGTCAACCTCGCTTATGTCCAGGTCGTTCATCCTGCGTTCAACACCATCAACCAGGATATAAGGTTCACCTCCGTTCCAGGTAGATTGGCCGCGAATATATATTTTAGGGTCGTCCTTCCCCGGCTGGCCAGTCGTCTGAATCGTTGTAATGCCAGGTAGATTACCGGTGAGGGCCTGTGCCAAATTGGTAACCCCACCTGAACGTTGCAGCTCTTTACTCGTGGTAGTGGTAATAGCGCCTACCACACTTGCCTTTTTCTGGGTACCGTAACCAACAGCTACTACTTCCTCCAGGCCAACAATTTGCTCCTCGAGTGTAACAGTAAAGGTTGTTTTATTGCCAATGGGGATTTCCTGGGGTTTGTAGCCAATAAAAGAAAATGAAATGATTTTAGAATCTACCGGGACATTAAGCGTAAACTTCCCATCAAAATCAGTTATAGTCCCGATGGTTGTGCCTTTTACGATAACCGTTGCCCCAGGGATAGGATCTCCTTTGTTATCCTTAACCACCCCGGTTAGTTTCTTATCAGCCGCCATTAGTTCTTCTAATGTCGCTGGCAGTTCAATAGCGCCGGTAACAGGATCACGTTTTCCAATACCAATCTGCCGGTCAAAAATCCGGTAGGTCAATTCGGACGACTTAAAAATTTTATCTAAAATTTTATCAATCGTCTGATTCTCAACCTGGACATCAATTTGTTTGTCCAAATCGACTACTTCGTCGTAGAAAAGAAAAATAAACTCACTCTGTTTTTCAACTTCAGAGATCAAATCTCTTAACGTGGCATTCTTCAAATGAATAGACAATGTGGTATTCTGCGAATAACCACTATTGGCCAGTAATGATGTGGCAGAAATCAATAAAAATAGCAGACATAACTTCATTGTCAGCAATAATTTCTTCCAGTTCCTGTTTAAAGGAACTAAAAACTTGTTTTTTTTCATAAATTTGCTTTAGGTTTTAATTTGCAATTAAATTAACAAGAGCACGCAGTTAAAACACGGGCAGGTTATATTAGGAGTATAGCCTGTCTTTTTTATTTTTTTACATAAAAATGATTTTTAATCTCGCATAGGCATTCTTATTTAGTTTTAGCTGATAATATTATATTCCCCCTAATGATTTTATAATCAACCGGGGCAATAAAACTGATAACATCAAAAACTTCACGGCATTCAGTTTTAAGATCCAACTTCCCCGTCAGGGTCATATCTTTCACTTTAGATTCATTAAACTGAATATTTACATCATAATATCGGGATAATTTTCTTGCTATACTTTCAATTCTTTCATTGGTACAATACATCCAGCCATCTTTCCAGGACACGTATTCCAGCACATTGGTTTTTCCCAGAGATGTTTTTTCGGTAGTATTGTCCAAAGTGAATAATTCGCTTTCTTCCATTAATATTTTTTGTGACTTTACGATAGCCTGTACGCTACCCTTCACAAGAACGATTGTAGAGTTGGTTTCATCAGGATAAGATTTAATATTAAATTCGGTTCCCAATACCTTAACGTCTAAATGGTCGGTTTTCACAATAAATGGCCAACCGGCATCATGAGCGACGTTCAGGTATGCCTCTCCCCTGATATAGATTTCCCTTAATTTTTTATTAAAAGTCACCGGATAAATCACCTGGCTCCCTGAGTTCAGATATAACCTGGTCCCGTCTGCAAAAGTCAAACTGGACCGTTTTCCCTTGGGTACTACCAATTGATTAAATGCTTCCTTGTCCTGCTTATTGGGAGTGAATATTTCATTGGCTAAAGTCACAGAATCAACCAGGATTTCTCCATGCTGATTATACCTGATGGAAGGATCTTTAGTGGCAAATCGTTTTTCCGAATTATCGGAAAGGATTAGTTTAACCTCATTCCCTTCAGG
>JAUXUF010000208.1 GCA_030684645.1 Bacteroidota bacterium
GCTGAAGCGGCCTATGCTAATATCAATGCCATAGATGAGGGTGTATTTGGTACAGCTCCCCAATGGCCTGCCGGCGAAATTGGCAAAGATGTATGGTTTAAATTTACTGCAAGCGCTTATGATGTGAATATTACCGTAACAGGTAACAGCACCGGAGGGGGCACTACCGGGGGCAGCCTTCAAAATCCGCTGATCGCTCTTTATACTATCGACCTCCAGGGACAGGCAATAAGTTTCAGCTCTCAGGTGGGATCATTATCTGCAGGAACTGCCATTTCTACCTATTATAAGGGCTCTCTCATCGTAGGGAAGGAGTACTATATCCGGGTAAGTGCGAGAAACAATAATACAGGAACTTTTAAATTATGCATTGATAATTATTTCGCTCCGCTGAAAGCCGGACAGGATTTTAATACGGCTTCTATTTTATGTGATAAGAGAACCTTCACTGAAAGCAATGTTTCAGGCACGGGTTCCAATAGAAACGAATCTGCCGGCTCATGCCTTGGCACTGAGTCGAATTCGGTATGGTATAAATGGACTGCTGCAAACAACGGTTCATTGACCATGGACATAACCCCAACGGTCAATACGGATGATATAGACTGGATCCTCTATGATCTTGGGACTACGGGCGACTTTAATACCAAAACACTTTTAAGATGTGCTGTAGGCCACGGTGTGGATAACAGGGATTGCCCGAATGATCCCAAGTATTTTAAAACCGGAATGAACCTGGCATCTACCGATATTGTTGAAGAATCCGGATGCGGGAGAGGAGGTCAGGACGGTTACCTGAAATATATTGATATGCAGGCGGGACATACCTATGCCCTGCTGGTGGATAATTTCTCGAATGGGAATAATGGTTTTAAACTTGAATTTGGTGGTACCGGCGAGTTTGAGGGACCATTAGCCAAAATAAATCTCAGCAAAAATCAACCCTGCACCATAAATCAGAATTTCACTTTTACAAGTACAGGGTCTGCACGTTATACGCGGGTAGAGTGGTTTTTCGGGGAGGGAGCAAGTATCAGTTCTTCCACAGACCCTTCCCCGCCTGTGATCAGTTATTCCACTCCGGGTTATAAAACCGCGGTATTACAGGTATTTAACGATGATGGATGTTCAGTAGGGATAACCCAGTCTTTCCTGGTCGGCCTTAAACCTGATCTTCCCCTAATTAACGGCCTTAAACCGCGATACTGTATTGGGGAAACGATCAGTCTGAGCACTCCTGTGCAGGCAGATGCTGCTTACTCCTGGACTGGCCCGAATGGCTTTAGCTCAAATTTAGTAGAGATCAGTATTCCTGTTGACAATGCAGGCAGGGCAGGTAAATATGATCTTACTGTAACCCTCAATGGCTGTACAAGCGATCCAGCTTCGGTTACAGTGCAGGCAATCGGGCAAACACCAACAGCATCCTTTATCAAAACAAGTACAGATCCCTGTACTGTGACGCAGACATTTACCTTTACGAATAATTCGCGCGACTACCTGAAACTCCGCTGGAATTTTGGCGAAGGGGCAAATATTCCACCCGGTAGCAGCAACCCTGTCTATACCGTTTCCTATTCAAGCTCCGGGACGAAAACTATTATTCTGGAAGCCGAAGGAAGTTCTGGCTGTATCAGTATCTTCAGCGAGCAGATCATTGTCGCACTAAGCCCGGAACAGCCAGTTATAAAAGCCAATAAACCCGACTTTTGCCTCAGGGATACCATCCGGCTCAGTACCCCTGCTCAAACCAATGTGATTTACAACTGGACCGGACCCAATAACTTTACATCTGATCAGAGAGAGCCGCAGATCCCGGTTAACAGCTCAGCTGTCGCGGGGACCTATTCGCTGGTCATCAGCCGGGGCAATTGCAGCACCCAAGCTGTAAGTATTGTGGTTCCGCCAATTTATAAGAACCCGGAAGCAGCCTTTCGCTCTGAACCAAAGATACCCTCCAAACTATCTGCTCCTATTCGGGTCAGGTTCTTTAACGAATCAAAAGATGCCGACGCCTGGTTATGGGATTTCGGGGATAATACTACTTCTACGGATAAAGATCCCGAACATACCTATCTCATTGCCGGCGACTATGATGTGAGCCTGACCGCCTTCAAAAGCTCGGTTTGCAGTGCCTCAGTTGTTCAAGGTAAATTGATGATCAGTCCGGATAATATTTTGTTCATTCCTAATACCTTTACCCCGAACAACGATGCTTCGAACGATGAGTTCGTCGTTAGTATGACCAATATCAAAACCTACAGGATCCAGATCTTCAATCGTTACGGGACACCCCTGTTCACAAGCGATGATTTGTTTAATAACTGGAAAGGAACCTTTAAAAACGAGCCACTGCCAGTCGGGACGTATTATTATGTGATTGACGCTACCGATTTCAATGATACGGTCATCAAAAGATCGGGTTCTGTAACCATATTAAGATAATGAAGATCAGCCTTCTCACCATAGGTAAAACGGAGGATAAATACCTCAAAGAGGGTATTGAGATCTACCTGAAGCGACTGAAACAC
>JAUXUF010000209.1 GCA_030684645.1 Bacteroidota bacterium
ACTGAAGAATAAGATCAATGATACGCGTAAGAAGTTACTTGCACTGCTTGATGAAAAGGATCATCAGGGAATTAATTTTTCACTCGAGGCCAAAGATCCTCCAAACCGTGCGGGTGTTATAAGAAGCTGGGAACAATCTAATTTCGGTGATGGTATTCCGCTTACTGCAGCCATTACTGCATTGGCAAAGATCCAGGCAGACACAAAGAATGCTGAGTCGGAAGTTGTGAAAAGGATCCTTGGAAAAATGGATCAGGCGGTTGTGAATCTCGATCAGTTTTCTGCAGTTGTAGTAGCACCTACCTCATATCTGATCGTGGGCCAGCCATATAGCGCCGAGGTGTTCTTAACCGCAGCTGATTCAAAATCAAGCCCGGATATAACAGTAGGGGGTTCCAGGCTGCAGATCAAGAATGGGAAAGGAACCTATACAGTTAATACAGGCCGGGAAGGGATATTCAGCTGGTCAGGTACAGTACGGGTAAAACAAACGGATGGTTCTATAAAGACCTATACCACTCCTGTACAAAAATATCAGGTCGCACGCCCTTCAGCTGTTGTTTCTCCTGATAAGATGAATGTTTTTTATGTGGGAGTGCCTAATCCGGTCTCCGTTTCGGCGCCCGGTATCCCTAAAGAGAGCCTGGTGGTTACCATCAGCGGGGGAAGCATTTCTGGTTCTAATGGAAAATATACGGTGAATGTGAGTTCGCCAGGCACCACTGCTAAAGTGAATGTTGCAGCCAACATAGGCGGCAGAGTTCAGAATATTGGTTCAAGTGATTTTCGTGTTAAACGTATCCCTGATCCTAAAGCGAAATTTTCGGGAAAATCCGGCGGAATCCTGAGTTCCGTGGTTATTAAATCGCAAAATTCAATATTTGCAATTCTTGAACAATTCGATTTTGATGCAAAGTTTAATGTAACCCGTTTCAGTCTGGTTATAGCCAGGCCCCGTGCTGATGTTGTTGTACTGCAAACCACCGGCAACACATTCAGTGCTCAGATGCAGGCTGCTGTTGCAGCAATTACCCCGGGAACCCGGGTGATATTTGATGATATTGTTGCCGTTGGCCCGGATGGGACCCAGAGACAACTTGACCCAATGGTGTTTAAAGCAAATTAAGTGCTTATGAAAAAGATATTTTTTGCCTTGTTTTTTGCCGCAGGAACTCTTTGTGTAAATGCTCAGGCTCCTAACCTGAGTAATGACACTAAGCCAAAACCTGTCGAAAAACCTGTTGATGGTTATTATAAGAATACGAATATTCTCAGTGCAAGGGTATCGCCCTATGCGAATCTAAGGGAATCGGATGTGATGTTCAGTAAACGTGTCTGG
>JAUXUF010000217.1 GCA_030684645.1 Bacteroidota bacterium
AAGCTTATGTGGAAATGCTGGGCGGTAAAATTTGGGTAGAGAGCGAAGAAGGAAAAGGCTCAATATTTTATTTTACCATTCCTTACAATGGTGAAGCGGAAGAAAAAAATGTCATTCAGAATGTTGTTTTGCCTGAAGGAGCAAAGAATCAGATTAATCCCGAAGTTTCGGGACTGAAAATATTAATTGCCGAGGACGACGAAGCATCGGAAAAACTCCTTACAGTGGTAGTAAAAATGTTTGGCAAAGAAGTTTTAAAAGCAAGAACCGGAACAGAAGCAGTTGAAGCGTGCCGCAACCATCCTGACATCGATTTGGTTCTGATGGATATTCAAATGCCCGAAATGGACGGATATGAAGCCACCAGGCAGATACGGCAATTTAACACAAACGTAGTCATTATTGCACAAACAGCTTATGCTCTGACTGGTGACAGAGAATTGGCAAAAGAGGCAGGATGTACTGATTATATCTCAAAACCCATTAAGAAAGATAATTTAATGGCGTTAATCCGGAAATATTTCAAAAAACAAAATACAATTTCTATACTTTAGGCAACGACCATGGAGCGCGGTATTCGGCTTTGGTCATTGCGTTGGCTTCCGGATCGTTCAGGAATTCCTGTTTGGCATCGTCCCAGTTCAGTTTACGTCCCAGGCGATAAGCAATGTTGCCCATGTGCGAGAAACGGGCAATGTGAGCGCCGGTTTCAATGTCACAATTGGGTTTGTTGCGGGTTTTCATGCAATCGATAAAGTTGGCTACATGCAAATCCAGTCCTTTACCGGTTCCGGGTTGAATAGGCACATCAGCAAATCCAGGTTTGGCGCTGGTGCTTTTGTTTTCGGCCATGACTTCCCAGCCACCGCGGTCAACAATCAATGTTCCGTATTCGCCGATAAAGGCAACACCATGCCCGCGACGTTTGAACTGCGCCCCGTAAATTCCGATGGTGTGATCCCACAAAATACCAAAATCGCCAAAGTCATACATAGCCATCATAGTATCAGGAGTTTCCATGGCATCTGTAGGGAAGGCATATTTTCCGCCTGAAGAGCTGATTGATTTAGGAACATACTGATTCATTCCGAACAAGGCATAATCCAACAAATGAACACCCCAGTCATCCATTACACCACCTGCATAATCCCAGTACCAGCGAAACGAACCATGGAAACGGTTTCGGTTGAATGGACGTGAAGGGCGAGGTCCCAACCACATATCGTAATCAATCCCGGCAGGAGTTGCTTCATCGGCAAGTATAGGAATCGACTTTTTCCAACCCACATACGACCAGGCACGAACCGAACGGATACGTCCAAGGTTTCCCGCGTGCAGGTAATTGACCGCATCGAGCCAATGCGGATCGCTGCGCTGCCACTGCCCAACCTGAACAACTGTTTTATACCGATGTGTTGCTTTCACCATCAGGTTACATTCTTCGATGGTGTAGCCAAGTGGTTTTTCACAATACACATCTTTTCCGGCTTCGGCAGCATAAATCATTGGGATACAATGCCAGTGATCGGGCGTCCCAATAATTACCGAATCAATATCCTTTTGCTCAAGCAGCTTTCTGAAATCGCCATAAAGTGCAGGTTTTTTACCGGTCAGTTCTTCAACTTCTGCGGCACGTTTAGCCAGCACGTTCTGGTCAACGTCGCATATAGCGGCACAAACCACGTTGGGCTGTTTCAGAAAAGCTTTCAAATCCTCGAAACCCTGGTTGTTGCAGCCAATAAGCCCAACTGTTACCCGATCGTTGGCGCCTACACAACTGGCATTCATGAGTGTCGGGAAAACACTCAGCGCAGCAGCGACCGTAGCCGTTTGTTTGATAAAAGTTCTGCGATCATTAATCATTACATCTATTTTAGTTGGTTTATTTCTAAATTTAAGGTCTTTAAATTTGCCCTAAAGGTATCAATCCATGACAAAAGTCAAAAGTCAAAAACAGCTATCTGGCAACATTTTATTGAAATATTTGTTCCAGTGCAGACGATTGCACATTTTTTGGCATTTTGGTATATGAAAAAGGAAACAAATATTCCGGAACAGACAATTAAAGACAATTAAAAAGTAAAAAACCTGCTTATGAGACCGTATATTTTAGCCGAAAACAACTGGAAAACAGTAAAAGAAGAACAGTATCAACTGGTTGTATTACCTTGGGGCGCCACCGAAGCCCACAATTATCACCTGCCGTATGCAACTGACAATGTGGAAGCCGATGCAATTGCAGCCGAAGCTGCGCGTATTGCCTGGGAAAAAGGGAGTAAAGTGATTGTGTTGCCCGCCATTCCATTTGGAGTAAATACCGGACAGTTTGATGTACAGCTCAACATCAATATGAATCCCTCCACCCAGTTTGCCATCCTGAACGACATCATCGAAACCCTCAACCGGCAGGGAATTTACAAATTGGTGATCCTGAACAGCCACGGGGGTAACGACTTCAGGCAAATGCTGCGTGAACTGGGATTGAAATACCCAAAAATGTTCCTCTCGGAAGTGAACTGGTACAAAGTGAAAGAAGCGAAGACTATTTTTGAAGATTTGGGCGAACATGCCGGAGAGGTAGAAACCAGTCTGATGCTTTACCTGAAACCGGAATGGGTTTTGCCGCTTTCGGAAGCCGGCGACGGCGCTGCAAAAAGATACCGTTTCAGCGCTATGCACGAAGGCTGGGGCTGGGCCGAACGCCGCTGGACCAGTGTTACGAAAGATACCGGCATCGGGAATCCCGCCAAAGCAACCGTCGAAAAGGGCGAACAATTCTACCAACTTCTAACTGAAAAAATCGGAGAATTTTTGTTTGAGGTGGCAACGACTGAAAGGGAAGATCTTTATGAGTAAAAATTCAGGATTCAGAAACTATTTAAGCTTTGTTTTCAGGTTCCGTTAGGAACCAAAGGTCGGTAGAAAAAATCCAAGAAAGCCTGTCTTTTGTCCCCTGCCCGCCATTGGCTTGGCAGGCGGGCGTACGGGACAAAACATAACTGGAAACACCAACCTTCTACCGACAGGTTTTCCCTAACTGGAAATTTCTAAACAGTTTCTCTATATTTCAAATTATACTAACTTGCTGATCATTTAAAGCCTAATCTATGAAAAAGTTACTGAAGATTATCGGAGTTATTCTCGGGGTAGTGGTAATTGGTGGATTGATTTTTATTCATCATTTTAAAACCAAGGCCTTACCTGATTACAATAAAGACATTAAACTGTCCGGATTAACTGCCGATGTAACTGTTTTCCGGGATTCATTCGCGATTCCACATATATATGCTGAGAGTGAACATGATCTTTATATGGCCGTTGGTTATGCCATGGCACAGGACCGGCTCTGGCAGATGGATTTGCTCCGCCGGGTTACTCAGGGCCGGCTGTCGGAGATCTTAGGAAAGGAATTGGTAGATGCGGATATGCTTTTCCGCTCACTGCGTTTCACTGAAAAATCGAGAAAAGTTTTTGGGGCTTCCGACCCTGCAACGCGCTCCTGTGTCGAATCCTTTGCTGAAGGGGTGAACCAATTTATCCTGCAGGCCGGGGATAAGCTTCCTCCTGAATTCGGTATTCTTGGCTATAAACCTGAACCCTGGCTGCCGGAACATTCGCTAAACCTTATCGGATATATGGCATGGGACCTTTCAACCGGATGGCCCAATGAGGTTTTACTCGATCAGATGCGTCAGAAACTGGGACCAGATCTTTCAAAGTATATGATTCCGGATATGGATTCGGTACATAAAACCATCATTTATCCCGATTTTAAGCCCGATAAAGGTACCTCCGATATACTCAATAAGCTTTCGAAAACGGCTTCAATTGTGGATGAACTCGGGTTGGATGCTTTTCAGGGCAGCAACAACTGGGCCGTTTCAGGAAAGAAAAGTACAACAGGCAAACCTTTGCTAGCCAACGATATGCACCTGGGTTTGAATATTCCTGGGATCTGGTACCAAATGCACCAGGTTATTCCGGGGAAACTGAATGTAACCGGTGTAGTTTTGCCCGGACAGCCCATGGTGATTGCCGGACATAACGATTCGATTGCATGGGGATTTACCAATGTAATGACCGACGATGCCGATTTTTATCAGGAAACTATCAATCCACAAAATCCGGATCAGTACCTGTTGAATGGAGCCTGGAAAGATATCCTGAAGGTTGAGGAGAAAATCAGGATCAAAGGTGGAGATTCCATCATTCGTATGAACCGGTTTACCCACCGGGGGCCCATCATTTCAGA
>JAUXUF010000222.1 GCA_030684645.1 Bacteroidota bacterium
ACTGAAAGCAGCTATTGAGAAGATACCGGGCGCCGATAATGTTCAGTTATCAGTAAAAGAAGGAAGCCCTGAATACAAGATTATCCCCGACAAAGATAAGATGCAGCGGTTGGGGTTAACAACTGCTTATGTCGGGTTAAATTTAAGGACTGCCTTTACTGGAAACGATGATGCCACCTTAACGGAAAATGGAACCGAATACCCGGTTAGGATATGGTTAGATGATTTTGACCGGAAAAATTACGAAGACGTGCAACGCCTTTCCATCGTAAACCCAATGAACATCCCCATTGAGGTGTCTCAATTTGCTGAAGTCCGGCAGGATAATTCGCCTTCATTGCTTGAAAGATTGGACAGGCAACCTTCCGTAACCATTACTTCCGAATCGTTTGGAAGGCCATCGGGAACCCTGGCTGACGAAGCAATCGCTTTTCTGAAAACGCAACCATTGCCCGAAGGGGTAAAATTAACCTGGGGGGCAGATATCAAAACGCAAGATGAAAGTTTCGGGGCTTTGGGTTCTGTCCTTTTAATCTCGTTTATCCTGATTTACCTGATCATGGTAGCCCTTTATGATAGTTATATTTATCCCTTCGTGGCTTTATTTGCCATACCGATGGCTGCCATTGGGGCCTTCCTTGCGTTAAACTTATCGTTAAACCATTTAACCTTGTTTGCACAGTTGGGATTAATCATGCTCATGGGATTGGTAACAAAAAATGCCATCCTGATCGTGGATTTTACCAACCAGCTAAAAGCCCAGGGCAAGCATTATAAAGAGGCATTAATCATTGCAGGGAAAGAACGTATGCGCCCTATTTTAATGACCACGCTTGCTATGGCAATCGGTATGTTGCCCATTGCATTGGCCAAAGGTACAGCCAGCGAGTGGAAAAACGGCTTGGCCTGGGTGATCATCGGTGGTTTGCTGTCGTCCATGATTCTGACTGTTTATTTAGTCCCGATGGTTTACTATGTGGTAGATCGTATTAAAGAGAAAGTCGCAAATAAAAAACATAAATAAATAACCACATAGACACATAGTTCACATAGAAAAGATAAACTATGTTTTCTATGTGCCTATGTGGTTAAATACTTAAATACATGAATAAAATAATCATAATCCTTCAATCATTTTTGGTTATCGTGCTACTTTCTTCATTTAACAATCAAAAGGAAGAGACCTACGCATTAACAATTGAGGTGAACGAACTGCGAAATTCGAAAGGTACAGTGCTCTTTGCTTTGTACAATAGGGAAGATGCATTCCCCGATGAGCATTACAAAAAGTATTTCAAAAAACTTACCGGGAAGATAGTAAACGGGGCATCGACTGTAACATTCAAAAACCTGCCGGAAGGAAAATACGCGGTGAATATTTTGCACGATGAAAACAATGACGGGAAAATTAAAAAAGGAATCATCTTACCCAAGGAGGGTATCGGTTTTTCCAATTTTCAATCCATTGGTTTTTCAAACCAGCCCTCTTTTGCAAAAGCGTCTTTTAACCTGCAGAGCAACAAAAAGATAAAGGTCAAAATCATATACCTGTAACACATGAAACGATACTCACTTTTGATATTGATTCCCATATTTCTTGTCCTTTCAGTTTCCGGACAGGAAAGAGATTCGATACCCCAGATTGGGCTTTCAATAATATCTCAGGTAAACCAGGGAAATAGCTATATCACCTTCCCTACTGATATTGGGAACATTGAACCACTCTGGTTCGAAGGGAACCTGATCCCGAATTTTTACATCAGGCAAAGTAAAAATTCCCGATTAATGGGAGTCCTTACACCTCAAATTATCATCCGGATGTACCAGGAGAGATCATATCCTGTTCGTACCCCGAGTTATATGCCTCAAATAACATTGTACTATCGCTTAAAGAATAAATCGAACTTGCGGACCCAAAATTTATTTGTGCGGTTTGCGCATCATTCCAACGGTCAGGACGGAGACTTTTATTTGGAAAACGGTGAACTAAATGTGAAGTCAGGAGATTTCGCAACCAATTATATCGAGCCTGGTTTTATCATAACGAACGTTAATAAACGACTAAATGCTTATCAGTTTTTTAAAACTTCTATTGAGATCCATCCCCCAGGTTATAGTAGCGATGAACTCGATGGAATTTACAGTAAAGTTCGCTGGCATACCGCAGCTTCCATCTTTAAACTTCCGAACGATAATAAATTAATTGCAAATAAAGGGAATGCGTCAATATCGCTGAAAGGTGAAGCTACATGGATGTTTGGAGATGTGAACAATTGGGACAAGGTTTCATCAGACAGGCTTAACCTGAGACTTACTTTTTATTTTCACCCAAAGTTTCTGGAAGATGTCGGGCTATTTGTTCAGTTTTATCATGGTTTGGACTATTACAACATGTATTTCAGTCACAGGCTGGATGTTCTCCGGTTTGGGATAATGACCGAAAAACTAAGGTTTTAAATCTAAAAGTATGGCAAATAATGAGTTAAGCACAGAAGCTAAGATATTAGACGCTGCGGATAGCATCTTTCTGTTGTTCGGATATCATGGAACGACACTCCATCAAATTGCGACCAAAGCAGGTGTTAATACAGCGGCAATTCACTACTATTTTCGCTCAAAAGAAAATATTTATGCTCTGGTTCTTAAGAATAACCTGAGCTTGCTTTCTGAGTTCCTGAATACGAAGGAGTATTGGCCAAATCATGAATTCAAATCGTCTTTTTTTCGGGCAATCAATAAAAATATAAATATAGCCTATAATGTATGGTTTATTGTCAATGAAATCAAAGTCAATAATTTACAGATTAACGAATTAATTAAAACAGATGAAGAGATCAATGGCCTGATTAATTCAATTTTTAATAACTCATCAAACCTTAAAATTATGAAAAGACTAATTACTTTTCAATTTACTGAAATCATAAATCAGGATTTGAAAAACAATTTGATGCACAAATGCGAATGACTAATAAGTAAAAATGTATGAAAACAGATCAGGTATTTAAAGCACCAATGGGGAAATCAACCGATTTTAAATTCGATGCACAGGTGGCTGATGTATTTAATGACATGGTTGGACGATCGGTTCCCTTTTATCTCGAAATGCAACGTATGATGTCAGAAATTATTCCTGATTGTACGCGACCAAATACATCAATCTATGATCTTGGTTGCTCTACAGGCACAACTCTTCTTTCCCTGGATAAGCTGCTGGATCAGACTGTCCGTTTTGTTGGTGTCGATTCTTCAGCAGAAATGATTGAAAACTCGCACAGCAACTTCAGAAATAATGGACTTACCCGTCCGTATGATATGATTACAGCCGATCTGTACAAACCTTTTGAGATTAAAAATGCATCGGTTGTGATCTTATGCCTGACACTTCAGTTTATACGGCCACTTTACCGGCAGAAAATGCTTGAATCAATTTATCAACAAATGAATGATGGAGGGTGCTTGATTTTAATCGAAAAGATTCTGGCTGAAGATGCGAACATGAACCGCCAGTTTATTAACTATTACTATGATTTGAAACGCCGTAATAATTACGATGAGATGGAAATCTCGCAAAAAAGGGAAGCTCTTGAAAATGTATTAATTCCTTATAAATTAAGTGAAAACCTGCAAATGCTGGCTGAAGCTGAATTTAGCAAAACCGAAGTATTTTTTAAATGGTACAATTTTGCAGGAATAATCGCAATTAAATAATCTGAGTTATGGTGAAATTTGGAAATTGGGTTTTTCACAATCGCAACTGGTTTTTCGCTCTTTTTTATGCAACAATGTTCATTCCTTCTTCTGCCCTTTCGGAAAATGTGGGCGTTCAGATAGGGCTGGGTCTGGCAATATTTTTATTTGGAGTAATGTCCCGTGGTATTACAATTGGGTTGGAGTACATCGTTCGGGGTGGACTGTACAGGCAGATTTATGCCGACAAACTTGTCATTTCGGGCATATATAGCATTTGCAGAAACCCCATGTACTTTGGTAATATATTGATACTGATAGGAGTCGGTATTTTTGCAAATTCGGCGCTCTTTGTTTTCCTGACAATTCCCATCTTTATTTTTTTGTACGCTGCTATTATATTAGCAGAACAATCATTTCTGGAAAATAAATTCGGAGAAGAATATAATCTTTACAAACAGAATGTCAATGCGATAATCCCTGATTTCACAAAAATAAAAGAAGCGTTTAAAGGTCAAAAATTCAATTTGAAAAAAGTGATCCGAAAAGAGTACAACTCTTTCTTTCTCTATCTTGGCGGATTGCTGCTTCTGTTGTTATATCAAAAACACATCAGTTTGATTTACTTCTTAATTATTGGGGTAATATTGCTCGTCAGTTATTTAACCATTCGGTTTTTGAAGAAGAAAAACATGCTTGGATAATCACACCACAGGAGATGGGCTTAGAATAAACACACCAAAATCATGACAACCAGAAACATACTGATAGTTTTCATTGCTGCTATTGCTTTACTCTCTTGTGATGGTATGTTTGACTACTCTCCCTACTTAATTGATTTTAGCGAAGAAAACAGAAATGTTAATCAACAAAATATCGGGAAATTAGCTAATCAGACAAAAGACGATACAATTACAATTTTACTGGCGATACTCATCGTTGGTTTGATGAAACAGAAAAGTTTGTAGCAAAAGTAAATCAAAAACCATTTGTTGATTTCGTAATACACGTTGGTGATATAGCTGACTTTGGGTTACCCAAACAATATATATGGGGAAATTCGTATTTGCTTAAGTTGAATATCCCATATTTTGTTGTTGTTGGAAATCACGATTTAGTTGGGAATGGCCTTACAGCTTACAACGAAATGTTTGGTCCTTTGGATTTTAGTTTCATTTATAACAAAGTGAAATTTATTTTTTTAAATACAAATAGCCGGGAATTTCTATTCAACGGGAAGGTTCCCGACATACAGTGGCTTGATAATCAGTTAAAACCAAGCATGGAGTTTACGAAAGCTGTTGTGATTTTTCATGTACCACCCATGCATGGAGATTTTGATACCTCACTGGATGAATCGTTTCATAACACCTTAATACGCTACAACAATGTTCTATTTACAGTTCACGGACATTCGCATAACTTTGAAATTTACAAGCCTTATAATGATGACATTACCTGCGTAAATGTATATAGTATTGAATACAATAAATTTAATGTAATTAAAATATCCAATGATCAATTTGAAGTTACGACACTGGACTTTTAAAATAGTATTGATAATCTCTTTGTTGCATTTTGTCTCATTTGATGTTTACAGTCAGGAGTCACAAAATACTGATTCTACAAAGTATAAAAAGTATTTGCCCGACTATGTGAAAATGCAATTTGGCGGAGGTATTGGATTCATATCTGCAGGTATTGGATACAGCTTTTTTAAGGATAAATTAGATATAACCTATTTTTATGGTTATGTACCAAAATCTGTTTCAGTTGACGACCTGCACAGTGTAAGTTTACAATTAACTGCAAAATTGATCCGGATTAAAGTCAATGAAAATATTGAATTAATACCATTGAATGTAGGGTGGTTTATTCATCATTCATTTGGCAAGGAATACTGGATAAAATTGCCTTCACATTATCCTGAAAAATATTACTGGTGGGCGCCGGGAAGAAATGCTGGAATATTTCTGGGAGGGGAAGTAAAAACAAAATTATTAAGCAATTATACTCCTGCTTCAGGAACGGCATTCTATGTTCGTATGGGAAGCCGGGGATTATACCTGGCAAGTAAATTTGGAAACTCTTCAATCCCGTTAAAAGATATCGTAGAATTTGGTTTTGGAGTAGCAATTTATCGTTAACACATTAAACGAACATGCCGCTGGAAATAATTTTAAAGGTAGTGGCACAAAAAATGTATGATAATAGAGTTCAAAGTGGAATCCTCCTGGCATGGAGTTTCATCCGAACGTACAAATAATCAATTAATTAACACCGTTATTTAAGGATGAAATACATAACACTTCTCTTTTCTTTATTCATTGCACCTTCAGCACTCCTGGCGCAATCTTTTACTATTAGCGGGTACATTAGCAATAAAAAGAATGGAGAAAGCCTGATTGGGGCTGTTGTCAAAGTAAAAAGTAATACAACAAACGGTAAAATAGGCAACGAATATGGATTTTACTCGCTTACATTACAGCAAGGAAACTATGAACTGGCGTTTTCCTTTATTGGCTATCAGGAGCAGTCTGTAAATCTTAATCTTACAGAAAATAAGACCCTCAATATAGGTTTGGAAGAGATTAGTACCAACCTCAGCGAAATAGTTGTTTCGGCAAGCAAAGTGAATGAAAAAATCAGCCAGTCAAAAATGGGATTCGAAAAGGTTAATGTGGCTGCCATCAGTAAATTACCTGTACTTTTTGGCGAAAGGGATATATTGAAAACGATGCAATTGCTGCCGGGCGTCAAATCGGGTGGCGACGGTCAGAGTGGGTTTACAGTTCGGGGCGGTTCAATTGACCAGAACCTCATTCTGCTTGACGATGCCCCGGGTTACAATGCGTCTCATTTATTAGGCTTCTTTTCTACGTTTAATTCTGACGCCATTAAAGATGTAACGCTTTACAAAGGCACCGCGCCTGCCCAATTTGGAGGACGCATATCGTCGGTAGTTGATGTGAAAATGAACGAAGGCGACAATCAAAACTATGGTGTTAGCGGAGGCATTGGCTTAATTTCTTCCAAGCTAAACATTGAAGGGCCTGTACAAAAAGGTAAATCCTCGTTTCTGATCACCGGCAGAAGAACTTATGCTGATATTTTTCTGAAATTAACCGATCAGTTTAAAGACAACAATTTGTCTTTTTACGATCTGAATGCAAAATTCAACTATCGGTTTTCGGATAAAGACCGGCTTTTTGTTTCGGGTTATTTTGGACGGGACCGATTGGGCTTAAACAATCGTTTTGGCATCGATTGGGGAAACGCAACCGCTACTGCACGCTGGAACCACCTTTTTAACAGCAAGTTATTTTCGAACACCTCTTTTATTTACAGCAATTACGACTATAATATTGACATTCAAAACAATGCCAATCCATTTTCTATCCTTTCACGAATTCGCGACTGGAACTTAAAACAGGAGTTTCAATATTTTCCCAATACCAAAAATGAATTAAAATTTGGCTATAACGTTATTTACCACACCATTACACCCGGTAAAATCACGAATAAAGAAAGTACCGACAATCCTTATCAGCTCCGAAATGGATTAGAATCGGCAATCTATGCAACCAACGACTGGCAGGCAACCCGGAGGATAAAGATTAATTATGGTCTTCGGTTAAGCAATTTTGTTGTACTGGGCAGAAGCGATTATTATTCGTTGGACGACGAAAAAAACATCACCGACACCATTAGGCAAAACAATCCGGTAAAAAGCTACCTGAATTTTGAGCCCCGTTTTTCGTTAAGCTATACACTGAATGAAAACAGTTCGTTGAAAGCGGCTTACACACGCAATACCCAAAATCTGCACCTCATCACCAATTCTGTAACCACCAACCCTACTGACAAATGGATCATGAACACCAATATTATTAAGCCTGAAATTGGCGATCAGGTATCGCTTGGCTATTTTCATAATTTTAAAGAGAATATGTTTGAGTTTAGCGCTGAAACGTATTACAAATCAATGCAAAACCAAATTGACTATAAAGACAATGCCGACGAACGGGCGCCTGTTATCGAAACACAATTGTTGTACGGCAAAGGCAGGGCTTATGGGTTGGAATTATTGCTCAAAAAGAACCAGGGAAGACTAACCGGTTGGGTGGGTTACACCCTTTCCCGAACCGAAAAGCAGATTGACGGCATCAATCAGAATGAATGGTATGCTGCCCGTCAGGACCGTACCCACGATATTTCTATTGTGACGATGTACAATATTTCAAAACGGTGGAATGTGTCGGCAGTATGGGTCTATCAAACAGGCAATGCGATAACTTTCCCGAGTGGAAAATACGAAGTGGCCGGACAAACCACCTGGCTTTATACCGAACGCAATGGCTACCGGATGCCAGCCTATCACCGGCTGGATTTGGGTGCAACCTACAAACTCAAAGAACGAAAACGTTTTAATTCGGAACTGTCGTTTAGCCTGTATAATGCTTATGGACATGAAAATCCCTACATCATTACGTTTGAAAAGAGCTCTGCAGATCCTAATAAAACAGTTGCTATTCAAACTTCTTTGTTCAAATGGATACCTTCTATTTCCTGGAATTTTAAATTTAAATAAGCATGAAAAAATATTTTATCATACCGTTTGCCCTACTTTTTCTGGTCAGTTGCGAAAAAGAAATCAATATTGACCTCAACCAAAGCAATCCAAGATTTGTAATTGAAGGTAATCTAAGCAACGTAGCAGGCGAATCAAATGTAAAGATCAGTAAAACAATCAATTTCGATGAAATAATTTCCAATCCTTCCATCAGTGGGGCTTTGGTTACAATTACTGATAATACCTTGAATCAAATAGATACACTTACTGAAACATCTGCAGGAATTTACTTCAAACCTGGAATTACCGGTTTAGAAGGCCATACTTACACGATGATGGTTAATATAGGCAACGAAATTTTTCAGGCTATTTCAACCATGCCCAAAAGTGTAAATCTTGATTCACTTGTGCAGGAAAATCTTGCCGGATCAGGCACCGGTGGCGGGCCAGGCGGATCAGGTGGGCCAGGTAATCCTGGGAAAGATCGTGGTTCAGAAACCAGTATTCAAATTACTCCTCATTATACCGATCCTTCTGAGTTTGAAAATTACTACCAATTTGTCATTACCCGGAACGATACACTAGCGGATGATATATTTATAAGAAACGATGTTGGTTTTAATGGTAGTTCCTCGCATCTTCCGTTAAGGGTAAAAGCCGACAAAGGCGATGTTGTAACGATTGATCTGCAATGTATCGACAAGTCTGTATATAATTATTTTTTCGGCTTAAACGAAAACATCAATCAATCGAGCGCTACGCCCGCCAATCCTACATCAAATATAAACAATGGGGCATTAGGCTATTTCAAAGCACATACTTCTAAAAAGAAAACGATTAGTATAGAATATTGAATGACGCGTTTATTGCAATTGCAGTTAACGCTAAAAATATTTGTTTCTATTCATCAAATATACATTCGGATGGCAGACAGCAGAGATAGTCTTGAATATTTATTGGTTGAAATTTATTGACCGGATAAATTCTGAAATACCTTTATGTTTTTACCTTTGCCTAAAATACTACCAAGTTGTATTAATTTATGATACTAAACAGAACAACAGAGTACACACTTACTATTCTCGGGTTTATGGCCACGCGGAATGAAGGCATATATTCTGCCGAATACCTTTGCCAGGAACTTAAGATTCCCCGCCGTTACTTGCGCCGTTTGCTGACCGATTTGGCAAGCCATGGATTCTTAAAAAGCATATCAGGTAGAAATGGCGGATTTGTTTTTGCCCAGGATTTGAAAGAAATAAATCTGGCCCTTGTGATCAATAAACTGGAAGGAATTGATGCGATATGTACCTGTATTCTTGGCTTCAGCTGTTGTATCGTTGATAAACCATGTATTATGCATGAACCATGGATGGAAGCACGTTCAAAAATGGTCGAGACCCTTACAAATACAACACTCGCTGATCTCAGAGAAAAGTATCAGATAGATCTTATGAAAAATATTTAATTGATATAAATACAGCTAATTCAGATCAATATATCTCTTTGTTAAACTAAAAATCATCATAAATATTGACTATGAATCAAATTAAAGTTAAAGGTACTTCTGGGCGTGGATTGCTCGGTACAACGCTGGGTTTCTTTTTTGGTTTCGCCGCAGTCTCACTCTATGGCCCAACGGCTATAAAGTTTAAAGAAGCCATGGATCTGACTCCAGCCATGATGGGTCTATTGGTGGCCATTCCAGCCCTTTCAGGATCCTTGTTACGTATCCCCTTCGGAGCTTGGGTCGATACCACAGGCGGTAAAAAGCCATTTCTTATTCTGCTGATATTATCTGTGATTGGATTGGGTGGCGTTACGATGCTTCTAAACCTATCCTATCCCGAAAAGATGCACGGTTTGTATGGCCTCATACTTTTTCTTGGATTTCTGAGTGGTGCCGGTATTGCTACCTTTTCGGTAGGCATTGCGCAAACATCTTACTGGTTCCCAAAGAAAAAGCAGGGTATGGCATTAGGGACTTATGCCGGACTTGGCAACCTGGCTCCAGGCGTTTTCTCGCTCATTCTTCCGTTTTACCTTCAAAGTTTTGGTTTTATTTCGGCCTATTTTGCATGGTTCCTGTTTTTGGTAATTGGAACCATTATTTATGCCTTCGTTGGTCAGAATACCTATTATTTTCAATTCAGGAAAGCTGGTAATACCGACGAAGAAAGCCGGAAAATGGCAATGGACCTAGGCCAGGAAATGTTTCCGTCTGGTAATGTAAAAGACAGCCTGATTAATTCAGCAAAAGTCAGGAACACCTGGGCGCTCGTGGCTTTGTATTTCACATCTTTCGGTGGATTTATTGGTTTAACTGCCTGGTTCCCTATCTACTGGAGCCAGTTGCACAATTTTTCCGTTATTAAAGCAGGTATTTTCACTGCCATTTTTTCTCTGACAGCTTCAGTATTAAGAGTCTATGGAGGAAAATTTGCCGATAAATCAGGAGGAGAAAAGGTTAGTCTCATCTCATTAATAATAGTCTTAGTAGCGTCAATTATACTTTCATTCACACAATCTGTGACTATAGGTTTCTTATCGGTTTTACTTCTTGCTGTAGGTATGGGCATAAATAATGGAGCCGTTTTTAAACTGGTTCCCGATTATGTACCCAAAGCTATTGGTGGCGCTTCTGGTTGGATTGGCGGATTGGGGGCATTCGGCGGGTTTGCCATTCCTCCCATAATGGGCGCCGTTGCCAGTTCCTATGGCAAAGCGGGATATACGCTTGGATTTATTGTTTTTGTCATTTTGGCAATCCTTAGTATAGGTATCGTTGTCGTGTTGAAGAAGCAACACCAAAATCAGACTGCATAATGTGGGATTTCGGTCTTTATCGGAATCCACAATCTCTAAAAATATTAAAACGTTCACTATGGGCTTATTAGATAAATTATTCTATTTCAGTAACTCGGTAACCAAAACTGCGGATAAACACGTGGCAATTACCGGTGAAAGTCGCGACTGGGAGCGTATGTACCGTAATCGCTGGCAATACGATAAGGTTGTTCGTTCTACACATGGGGTAAACTGTACAGGATCCTGCTCATGGAAAATTTTCGTTAAGAATGGACTTGTGACCTGGGAGACCCAGCAAACCGACTATCCACGTACACGGCCGGGAATGCCCAATCACGAACCGCGCGGTTGTCCGCGGGGCGCCAGTTATTCATGGTACCTTTACAGCGCCAACCGGGTTAAATATCCCATGATACGTGGAGAGCTGCTTACAGCTTACAAAGCGGCCAAGGCTCGCCTCTCCGATCCCGTGAAAGCCTGGGAAGCAGTGGTCAATGATCCTGTAATTTCAAAACAATACAAAGCAGCCCGCGGGCTGGGAGGTCTTATTCGTGCCGAATGGGACGAAGTAAACGAAATCATTGCAGCGGCCAATATATATACTATCAAAACTTATGGTCCCGACCGCCTTGCGGGATTCTCACCGATACCCGCCATGTCGATGGTATCCTATGCGGCAGGCACGCGCTACCTGAGCCTGATCGGAGGAACTGTACTCAGTTTCTATGATTTCTATTGCGACCTGCCGCCAGCATCGCCACAAACATGGGGCGAACAAACCGATGTTCCTGAAAGCGCCGATTGGTACAACTCATCATTTCTGATGCTATGGGGATCGAATGTCCCGCTCACACGTACACCTGATTCACCTTTCTACACCCAGGTGCGCTATAAAGGAACAAAATCGGTGGTCATTGCTCCGGATTACAGCGATGCCGTTAAGTTTGCCGATTTGTGGATGAAACCCCGGCAGGGTACTGATGCGGCTTTGGGTATGGCCATGGGGCACGTAATCCTGAAGGAGTTTTACATCAATAAAAAAACACCCTATTTTGAGAAATATGCACGACAATATTCCGATTTACCGTTCCTTGTAAAGATCGGGGAAAAAGACGGGAAATATTTCGGTGGAACCATTATCAGGGCCAGTGATCTTGAAAATAACCTTGGCGCTGTAGAAAAACCTGAATGGAAACCCGTTTTATTAGACGAACTATCTGGCAACTATGTAATTCCAAACGGAACCATTGGTTCGCGATGGGAGAAAAAACAAAAATGGAACTTAGAGCTAAAGGATAGTAAAACGGGCGCTGATATTTTGCCGGTACTCTCCCTTATCGAACAGCATGATGAGGTTATAAATGTGCAGTTTCCATATTTTGGCGGTTCTACTTTTAAACACGAACATTTTTCGGCAACCAGCCACAGCGATATTATTGAGCGAAAAGTACCTGTTAAGAAGATTAAAACGGCACAAGGGGAAATTTTCACCTGTACCGTGTTTGACCTGATGGTTGCCAACTATGGAATTGACAGGGGTTTTTATGATCCGAACGCAGCCAAAAATTATGACGAAGACCTCCCTTTTACTCCAAAATGGCAGGAGAAAATCACCGGGGTCCCGGCACAACATATCATTTCGACAGCCAGGCAATTTGCTGAAAACGCCGCTGCAACTGAAGGAAAATCGATGATTATTATCGGGGCCGGAGTTAACCACTGGTATCATACCGATATGATTTACCGGAGCGCTATAAACATGCTGGTATTTTGCGGTTGTGTCGGTCAGTCAGGCGGTGGTTGGTCTCATTACGTAGGACAGGAAAAACTCAGGCCTCAGACAGGTTGGTTACCATTGGCCTTTGCCCTCGACTGGAACCGACCGCCACGGCAAATGAATACGACTTCATTCATGTATATGCATACGGACCAGTGGAGGTACGAGAAAGTAAAACTAAACGAGTTGCTTTCTCCCCTTACCGATAAATCAGCATGGGAAAACCTTTCTCTCATCGATTGTAATGTTCGCGCAGAGCGCATGGGTTGGTTGCCTAGCGCTCCTCAACTGAGTAAAAACCCGTTAATGCTCGCGAAAGAAGCTGAAGTTGCAGGTGTGACCTCAGAAGAATATGTGGTTTCGGAACTTAAAAGTGGTAAATTGACTTTGGCCTCCGAAGATCCCGATAATCCGGCCAACTTTCCACGCAACCTTTTCGTATGGCGGTCGAACCTGCTGGGATCAAGCGCCAAAGGAATGGAATACTTCATGAAACACCTGCTGGGGGCACAAAACAGTGTTCAGGGCAATGACCTTAAAAAACTTGGGCATTCCTTACCTTCCGAAGTCAAATGGCACGACGATGCACCAGAAGGAAAACTTGATCTGTTGGTGACCCTCGATTTCAGAATGTCAACTACCGGACTTCATTCCGACATCCTGCTTCCGGCAGCCTCATGGTACGAGAAAAACGACCTGAGCACCAGTGATATGCATCCATTTATTCATCCTTTTTCACGGGCAGTCGATCCTGTATGGGAATCAAGAACAGACTGGGATATTTTTAAAGGGCTTGCAGATAAATTTTCAGTTCTGGCAAAAGGGCATCTTGACAACGAGACTGATATTGTATTGCTACCGCTTCAGCATGATACACCAATGGAGTTATCGGAAACCACAGACGCCAATGACTGGAAAAACGCTGGTTCAGAAATAAAGCCTGGGATCAATTTCTCAAAAATAGTCACACTGAAACGTAATTATCCGGAAACATATAAACGATTCACCGCCCTGGGCCCTCTCATGAAAACACAGGGAAACGGTGGTAAAGGAATTCAATGGAACACAGATGCGGAAGTGGAGCTTTTATCCCACCTTAATCATACGGTAAGTGAAGAAGGTGAAACCAAAGGGCTTCCTAAGATTGAAACCGACATACAGGCTGCTGAAGTAATTCTCTCGCTGGCTCCTGAAACGAACGGGGCAGTTGCCGTTAAAGCCTGGAAAGCATTGGAAGCAATCACCGGGCGCGATCACGCCCACCTGGCTATACCCCGCGAAGACGAAAAAATACGCTATCACGATCTGCTCTCTCAACCGCGCAAGATAATCACTTCGCCCATCTGGAGTGGCATCGACTCCGAGAAAGTATCATACAATGCCGGCTATACCAATGTTCATGAGCTTATTCCCTGGCGCACACTCACCGGACGACAAAGCCTGTACCAGGACCATCCATGGATGATTGCCTTTGGTGAAAATATGGTTACCTACAAGCCACCCATCAATACAAAATCAATTATTGAGGTGATGGGCAAACTGGCCAAAGACGAAGAATACCTGATCATTAACATGATGACTCCTCATTGCAAGTGGACCATACACTCCTCCTGGTCTGACAACCTGGTCATGCTGACACTTGGCCGTGGAGGACCTGTGGTTTGGATGAGTGAAACTGACGCCAGCAGCATTGGCCTCAAAGACAACGACTGGGTTGAAGTATTCAACAGTAACGGGGCATCGGTAGCCCGGCTTATTGTATCGCAACGGATACCCGAGGGCGCATTGATCATGTATCACAACCAGGAACGTACTGTTAATATGCCCGTTAGTCAGTTAACAGGCAATCGCGGCGGTGTGCATAACTCAGTGGAACGGTTGTGCCTGAAGCCAACACACATGATCGGCGGATATGCTCAATTGTCTTATGGGTTTAATTATTACGGGACCATCGGATCCAACCGCGACGAGTTTGTAGTCGTCCGTAAACTGAAAAAAGTGGAATGGAAAGACGAAGAAGTGAAGGATCAACAAGTTTAAGACTTATCAAATTATGAAAATACAGGCTCAAGTTGCAATGGTATTAAACCTCGACAAATGCATTGGCTGTCACACCTGTTCGGTTACCTGCAAAAACGTGTGGACAACCCGCAAAGGGTTGGAATACGCCTGGTTTAACAATGTGGAAACTAAACCAGGACAGGGTTATCCCACCGACTGGGAAAATCAGGAAAAATGGAAGGGTGGCTGGGTGCTTGATAAATCGAAGCTCCGACCGCGTATGGGTAACAAAGCAGGCATCATGAAAAATATTTTTTCTAATCCATTTTTGCCTCAGATCGATGACTATTACGAACCTTTTACATTCAATTACAGCATTTTACATTCATCGGCAAAGTTTGCTACCCCACCTTCTGCCAGGCCACATTCAATGATAACAGGTCTTTTGATGGAAAAGATTGAGAAAGGACCAAACTGGGAAGACAACATGGGCGGGCCATTTGAAGAACGCAGCAAAGAGAAGAACTTTGAAGACATTGACAAAGAGATATACAGCAAGTTCGAGAATGCCTTCATGATGTACCTGCCGCGTTTATGTGAGCACTGCCTCAACCCAAGTTGTGTGGCGGCCTGCCCATCTGGCGCCATTTACAAGCGTGAAGATGACGGTATTGTGCTCATCGACCAGGACCGTTGCCGGGGCTGGCGCCAGTGCGTCAGCGCCTGCCCGTATAAAAAAATCTATTTCAACTGGAAAACCAAACGTTCCGAAAAATGTACCCTGTGTTATCCCAAGATCGAAAACGGCGAACCGACCATTTGCAGCGAAACCTGTGTGGGAAGGATCAGGTATATCGGCGTAATGCTTTACGATGCCGAAAAAATCAAGGAATCGGCCTCATCCGACAGTCCGCTTGATCTGTATCAGGCTCATCTCGATATTTTCCTTGATCCCAACAGCCCCGAAGTTATTGCAGAAGCCCGCAAACAGGGAATTCCCGATAATTTTATTCAAGCTGCCCAAAAATCGCCGGTTTACAAAATGGCTGTAGAGTGGAAAGTGGCTTTCCCACTTCACCCCGAGTACCGCACCTTGCCGATGGTTTGGTACACTCCGCCCCTATCACCTATCCAGGAAGAGATTGAAAGTGGAAAGCTGGGGTTTAATGGCATCATTCCAGATGTTGACATGCTGCGTATCCCTGTTAAATACTTAGCTAATATGTTCACCGCTGGCGATGAAAAGCCGGTAAGGGAAGCATTGGTAAAGATGCTGGCCATGCGGGCATTCATGAGGGGCAAAACCGTAGAAAATATTGAAGATGAACGGATATTGTCAGGTACAGGACTGACGCCTGCAATGGTAGAAGAGATGTACCGCTACATGGCCATTGCCGATTACGAAGACCGCTTTGTAATTCCCGTGTCACATAAGGAATATGCCTTTGATGCCTTTGGCGATAAGGCTGAGTGTGGGTTCAGTGATGGAGAAGGATGCGGCAGTATGCAAAATCGTTTGAAAAACTTGTTTGGAGGAATGTAAGATGCTGAAAACCTATAAAATAATTTCACTGTTGATTACCTATCCCAATGAGGACATTTACAACTTTTTACCTCAGGTAAATTCTTCGCTTAAGGAGGAGTATTTATTGAACATAGACTCCATAACCGGGATAGATGCCTTCATTGACTTTTTTGCCCAAAAGCCACTGACTTTCTGGCAGGAGCACTATGTTCAACTGTTCGATTACTCACGCTCTGTTTCACTTTACCTGTTTGAACATGTACATGGCGATTCAAAAGACCGTGGCCAGGCAATGGTTGACCTGATCGACCTCTACACTGAAAACGGATTACAGATAAACCGGCCGGAATTGCCTGATTATCTGCCTGTGTTTCTCGAGTTCCTTGCCATGCAAACGAAAGCAAAAGCGATGGATTATTTATCAGAGATCATTGATATTGTGGGTTTTATCCATAAAAAGCTGGAAGATAAGGATAATCCATATAAAAATCTTTTATCGGCCATCATACAATTATCTGCCCGCAAACCCATCGAAGACCGGATTGAGAAAATGGTTTCTGAAATGCCTGAAATCAGTATTGATGAAGCTTATGAAGAAGAGCCTGTAACATTTGGAGACGAAAACGCTTGTTTAAATTGTAAATCATAGCAATTATGGATAATTATATCAACAACCTGTTTTTTACCTATCTGCCACACATCGCCATGACACTGTTCTGGTTTGGTGTCATCACGCGTATTGTAAAAACGTCTAAATCTCTCCAGGCTGAATCGAGCCAGTTTCTCTCGAAAAAGGGCCAACGATGGGGAGGTAATCTTTTTCATTATGGCATTATCCTGGTTTTTATCGGCCATTTTACAGGCCTTTTTACGCCTGAACACTTTTACCACCTGTTTATGACCACGGCAACCAAAAGAATATTGGCGGTTATAATGGGGTCTGTTTTTGGCACTGCTGCCGTAGTAGGAATAACGATACTTCTCGTCAGGCGACTGAAGGATCAGCGGATCAAAATAAATAGTACACCCGCAGATATCCTTCTGATCGTTTTGCTTTTATTTGAAATGGGACTAGGGTTGGCCTCAATATTCATTTCTGCCGGATCTTCCGTTGAGAACTATGCAGCTTTGGGTGTATGGGCGCAAAAGGTCATTACTTTTCAACCAGATGCAGGAGCTGTAATTATTAGTCACAGCATAATATACAAGTTGCATATAGTAACCGGGCTTTTCATTTTTATGATTTTCCCCTACACTAAACTCATGCACATGTTTGTATTACCGGTTGCTTATTTTTTTAGATCAGGATACCAAATGGTGAGACGCGGATTCACAAAACGACCAGTATAAAGCACATATAATCAGGAAGAAAGTGATGGTGTCCACCTGCCATCAGTTGTCTATAATGCTTTGGAGGTACAAAACCATTTGGCATCTTATTATAAAAATGTAATTCTACTTTACGATACTGTTTTAACGTTTTTTCTTTTGTTCCAGATCACTAATTGTTTTTCCCGCCATAAGTATGGGAAGGGATAAACCAGAAAGTGGATAAACCTTGTATAGGGGATCATCCCGATAAGAACAAAGGCCGAAATCACATGAATTCTCACCATAATCGGTAGGGCAATAACTGTTGTGGCATCGGGGCTAAAAGTAAAGATTGAACGTAGATAAGGTGTCAGTACCAATGAAAACCACGAAGACCCCCACCTGAAAAAATAGGCGATATATAATCCTGTTATAATTTGAACAGCAAGTATCAGGTAAACAAACACATCCATTTTGGTAGTTACCATGCGTAATCTCTTTGTTCGTATACGCCTGACAACAAGTACCGTAAGACCAATAATAGAGATAATTCCAAAGGCGAATGCGGTGATCTCCAAAATGTACAAACGGATTGGTTTCTCATTCCAAGCCAGTACCGCTGATGGAATCAGAAAAGCGGTTAGATGTCCGAAAAACAGTACAATCACCCCCCAGTGGAATGGCCTGCTCCCGAAGAACAATAGATTGTTTTCCAATAACTGACTGGAAAGGGACGAAACCTGGAAGCCATGAAAACGGTACCTGTAAATACTTCCAAATATCAAGGAGATGACTGCCAGATAAGGCAATAAAATAAAAAAGAAAATTCCATTCATACGAGTCTGTTTAAATGTTACATCTTACAATCAAACGGTATATGCATTCCGGACTGGGAACCCTCGAAAAGATCTGTTTCTTTTCGGACGCCGAAATCAAACCTTTCGTAAGTCGAATCAGGATAATCTGTTTCCATAATTGTTACAAGTATTTCCAGTAACCCTTTGTATAGGTTGGCTCCGTCGCCAAATTTTAAGATCATCTCGTGAATAGCAGGTATCAACATCGAATAAACAAGTTCTTCCGCCAGATCCGTATCCTGTATCTTTGGCAGCAGGGTCAGGATATTTGGTAAATGGTCGGGCAACTCACTTCCGCAATCGTTGGAAACTTTTAGTTGTTCCTTTTTAATGTTTACCATAAAAATTCCGCGCTGATAATCTTCTCCGTACAACACGTATCCAATATCCAGGAAACAAGATGCCTGCACGTCAAAAGTCCTGATATAGTATTCCTGCTGAAAGGATAGCGGTTTTTCATTGATATGAACGGCAAACGAATCAAGCTTCAGGATCAGTTCAGTACCGTACTTAGCAATAATATCTATCCATTTTCCAAGATACGTTTTCAGATCATCCGAAGGATACCTAAATAGTTCTGCGAGTAGCTTATAATGATTTAAATCTTTCATATCACAATCCCCGTTCTGGTTTTTCGATGAATCCGAAACCTGTATTCTCTTTTCTTGTAGCGGTTTGTTCAATTAATTCAATAGCTTCTTCCCGGTGTGCTGGGGGTATGACAAATCTTTCGCGATGATGGGCCAAAGATGTTAACCTGTAAATAGCATCTGCAGTTTCGGTGGACATATCCGAACTTTTAAGTTCCGAATCTGCCAATTCCCTGCTGATGTCTCCTGTTGTGGCCGAACGCCTGTGCAGCCTCACTGCCATCAGTTTTTTCAGGATATTTTTAATTACTACGGTATCGCCCGCACTGAAAAGATTGGCCAGATATTTCATCGGGAGGCGTGCATTTTCAACATCGTCCCAAAGCGAGTTGCTTGTGGTATTGTAAATACCATTTTCCATACTTGCCATAGCAGGGAGTAAAGGCAAAACATAAAACAAACTTGGAAGCGTACGGAATTCAGGATGCAGGGGTAATGCCACTCCCCACTCTTTTACGTATTTCCATACCGGCGATTTCCTGGCAGCATCCATGGTGGAGTCGGCAATGCCTGCCTTCTTCGCGTTTTCGATTACAACGGGATCATTAGGATCAAGATACAGATCGAGTTGGTTTTTAATCAGGTCCTTATCCTCGCAGGAAGCTGTTTTTTCAATTTTGTCAGCATCGTATAACATTACGCCCAGATACCTGATCCGGCCAACACACGAATGCATACATGCCGGAACCTGACCCGTTTCGATACGTGGATAGCAAAGGATACATTTCTCAGATTTTCCTGTATTCCAGTTAAAGTAAACTTTTTTATACGGACACGCTGTAACGCATAATCGCCATGCCCTGCATTTTTTCTGGTTGATCAAAACAATCCCATCCTCGCCCCGCTTATAAATCGCGCCTGAAGGGCAAGCTGCAACACAGGCCGGATTGATACAGTGATTACAAATCCTTGGGAGATAGAACATAGCCATTCGTTCCAGTTGAAATAAGGAATCCTTCTCGACCTGGCTGAGATTTTTAAAATTCACATCATTTCTGGCATATAAAGGAGATCCTCCCAGATCATCGTCCCAGTTAGGGCCCGATTTTGGGGTCATCTTTTCACCGGTAATAAGCGAAACCGGCTCCGCGGTTGGTTGGTCATCGCCTTCAGGCGCATCCAGCAGGTTGTTGTACCGATAAGTCCAGGGCTCATAATAATTGTCGATAACAGGTAAATTTGTATTATGGAAAAGTACTTTCAAACCTTGAAATTTCCCTGCACCCTTCAATTTTACCGAATCACCTTTTTTCTCCCATCCGCCTTTAAAAATATCCTGATCTTCCCATTTGCGTGGATATCCGGTTCCCGGTTTTGTCTCCACATTGTTCCACCACATGTATTCAGCGCCTTTTCTATCGGTCCAGATATTTTTGCAGGCAATTGAACAGGTATGACAACCAATGCACTTGTCGAGGTGAAATACCATGGCGATTTGAGATCTAATGTCCATCTTATAAAATGTTTAGGAAAGTTAAAAAGTCACATTATCTAATTTTTTTATCAGTGCAAATGTATCACGGTTCACACCCACAGGCCCCCAGTAATTCATTCCGAAAGTAAACTGTCCATATCCTCCAACCATTAGGTTGGGTTTAAGATGTACCCTGGTCAGGCTGTTATGACTACCTGCCCTCTTATTGCCATTACGCGATGATTTTGGCACTGAATAGGTGCGTTCGGGTGCATGGTAAATGATGCATATTCCTGGTGGTATGCGTGAACTTACACATGCCCGGGTACAATAATTACCATTATCATTAAATACCTCTACCCAGTCATTGTCTTTGATTTCGAGTTCCTCAGCATCTTTTTCGCTCAGCCAGCAGGGTTCCATTCCCCTTGACAAGGTTAGCATTCGCAAAGTATCGCCATAAGTAGAGTGAATATGCCATTTCCCATGCGGAGTAAGTACATTAAGCAACCGGGCTTTTCCTTCAGCTATTGTTTTACGCAGATCGCCATACAGCTCTGGTCGTGGTGACGGCTTATAGGTAGGCAGGTGTTCGCCGAATTGAATGTAGCCTTCATGATCGAGATAAAAATGCTGACGTCCTGTAAGCGTCCGCCATGGAATGAGGTGCTCGATATTTAAGGTGAATGCGGAATAAGCCCTACCATTGGTCATCAGGCCCGACCACAAAGGAGAATTCAACAGCCTGCGCGGTTGTGCCTGCAGATCGTTAAAATTGATACTAATATCATTGTTTAGAGGTTTTATCTTACTCAGATCGACTCCCGCATTTTTTTCGGCGTCAGTGAATGCCCGCCCGCTTAAAATACCGTTGGTAACCGATGAAAGAAGCAGGACTGCATTTATAGCTTCTGTGTCCTCTTTTATAGAGGGAAAAGTTTCATTACCTATATGGGTAACATGATCTTTGTCCTGCAATAACCGGTCATAAAAATCCTCACATGGAAAAGATATTCCGTGGGCACCAAGGCCTTTCCGGACATTTGGCCCAAGGCTGATGAATTTTTCGTAAATCAGGGTATAGTCTCTTTCTACAGTTACAATGTTATGCATCGATTTCCCGGGAACAGGATCGCATTCACCAGTGAACCAATCTTTGATTGACGGCTGGGAGATTTCTCCTTTTGTATCATGATTGATAGGTGAATTTACTATATCGAGTATCGGCCCGGGTAAGTGCTTTTTAGCCACTTCGCTTGTCACCCTTGCAATTTCACGAAATATCTCCCAATCACTTTTTGATTCCCAAACCGGGGGGATCGCTGGCGATAGTGGATGTATAAATGAGTGCATATCTGTGGTGTTCAGGTCGGCTTTTTCATACCATGACGCTGCCGGAAGTACAATATCGGAATATAAAGCCGATGTGTCCATCCTGAAATTCAGATCAACCACAAGGTCCATTTTACCTTCCGGGGCCTTTTCCTTCCACTCGATTTCTTTAACAAACTCCTTTGCCACTTCATCGGCAATTTCGTTATGATGGGTTCCAAGGTAGTGTTTCATAAAATATTCATGTCCCTTGGCGCTGGATAACAGCGCATTTCCTCTCCAGATGAACCATACACGTGGAAAATTCAATTCTTCATCAGGATTTGTGACGGAATATTTAAGCGCTCCGGATTTCAATTGGTCAATCACATAATCCTGAATACCTTTGTCATCTTTGGCGCCAGCTTCCCTTGCCTCAGTTGCAATTGTAAAATTATTTTTGTCATACTGCGGGAAAAAGGGCATCCATCCGTTTCTCACAGCCTTAACAATCATATCTGCGGAATGATGCGAAGAAAAATCATTCTTAGGCACCGTATTATAATCAGCCTGGTTGCCATCGTATCGCCACTGGTCAGAATGTATATAATGCCATATCGGTGATTGTTGAAACCTTGCCGGAATATTCCAGTCTTTTCCCGACATAATTGACCCCCATGAATCAAAAGGTGCAAGTTTCTCCTGTCCAACATAATGGTTCATACCTCCGCCATTTACCCCAATGCAACCAGTCAGCATTAATGACATCGTAGCTGCCCGGTAAATTAAGTTGCTGTGGTACCAATGATTCACCCCGGCGCCTATTATTACCATACACTTACCTTTGGTAACCTCAGCAGTTGTGTACCATTCTCTGGCAAATTGCAATACAGTGGCTGAACTTATGCCTGTATAGATCTCCTGCCATGCTGGTGTATATGCAGTAGAGGCATCATCATAAGATGAGGGATAATCACCCCCAAGATTTCTGTCGATTCCATATTGACCCATGATAAGGTCATAAATGGTAGTGCAGGCAATCTTTCCGGTTTTAGTCTGGACATGTTTTACGGGTACACCACGTTTGGACTTCCTGTCCTGGGCAAATTCAGTAAACTCGACCTGTAGAATTTCATCTTTTCTGTCGATGAGAGAAAGCACAGGATTATAGCCGGAGCCTGTTTCACTATCGGTATATTTCAGGTTCCAGTCTCCTTTCTTCTCCTGCCATCTATGGCCAGAACTGCCAGATGGGCATATAAAATCGCCGGTATCTTCATCAAGATTCAGAAATTTCCAGTCACCATTCTCGATTCCCGAATATTTCTCAAGAATGTTAGCCCTTAACAATCTGGCTGGCACATAATGGTCATCTTCCACCGCTATTTCAACCAGGTAAGGTGCGTCAGTATATTTCTTGGTATATTCGATAAAATAGGGAACCTGCTTATTCACATGCGCTTCTTTCAAAATCACATGGGTCACAGCCATCCAAAAAGCGCCGTCCTGCCCGGCATGAACCGGCACCCATTGATCAGCAAATTTCGAAACCATACTGAAATCGGGCGAAAACACCACGGTTTTTGTTCCATTATGCCTCGCTTCGGAAAAGAAGTGGACGTCGGGCGTACGGGTCATTCCCAGGTTAGCGCCCATAACCGCGATGAATTTGGCATTATACCAGTCAGCGCTTTCAGCGACATCGGTTTGCTCGCCCCAGATTTCAGGAAATGAATTCGGCAGATCGCAATACCAATCATAAAAGCTAAGGTGTACCCCGCCAAACAACTGAAGGAACCTCGATCCGGCAGCGAAACTCATCATCGACATGGCCGGGATAGGTGAAAATCCAAATACCCGGTCGGGACCGTATTTTTTTGCCGTGTAAATATTAGCTGCGCCAATAATCTCAAGGGCCTCGTCCCATTTAATTCTCCTGAACCCGCCTTTACCACGTGCTTTCTGGTATCGTTTCCTTTTTTCAGGATCATTTTGTAAATTTTGCCAGGCCAGCAAAGCATCGCCTGTTTTTGTCTTTTCATCGTTGAACAGGTCAAGCAACGCTCCCCTTATCATGGGATATTTTACCCTTACCGGACTATATAAATACCAGGAAAAAGAGATTCCCCGTTGACAGCCCCTCGGCTCGTAGGGAGGAAGCGAATTCTCAAGCAGCGGATAATCTAGGGCCTGCATTTCCCATACAACTATGCCATCTTTCACATGAATGTTCCAACTACAGCCCCCAGTACAATTTACCCCATGTGTGCTTCGTACTACTTTGTCGTGCTGCCAGCGGTTACGGTAAAACTCTTCCCATTGCCGGGTTTTTGGGGATATCATATCTTTTATCCAACTCATGGTTCTTGTTTTAAATCATTATATGAAGAATTAATTATTTCAAACTATACTTTTTAAAAGAGGATCAGGTAATCTTTCTATTATCATAAAAAATAAAGATGTGAATAAGAAGAAATAAAGCACATACAAACCCGAAAGTAAAAAAAATCAAGCCGCCTGAATCAGAAGTCATATTAGGTTCGTTTGGATTAGCAACTGATTTTAATAAGGATATTACCTCATGTATTTCATCTTGTGTAAGGCTATGATTGAGCATAGCAGTTTTCATTACAGGGAAGGGCGGATTTGACAGAATGGCCGTTATACCTGCGGCCCCAAGTTTAAGATAGGATCCTGTCAGGTCTATAGCCAGCTGTCCCCCTCCCATAATGGATTGATCATTGATATTATGACAAGAGATACATGGTGATGCACCATTCGTGAAGCGGGCATAACCATTAAATAAGTCTCTCCCTTCTGATATGTTTTCAGTCGAATATTTCATTTCAAGGCTATCATTTAGAACCTTCGATTCCAAATTACTAATGGCCAGACTATCATTTGACTTAGATTTCACCGCAGTAACCAATGTAACGCGATCCCTTTCTTTTATATATTCAATTACGCTAAGTATCTGCTCATTGGTCAGCCGGTTATCTGGCATGGGAATCTTGTTGAACTCATTATAAATCGACTGGGCAGCCGAGTCTCCGGATTTTATAAATTGTTGTGACGAACGAATAAACCGGATCAGCCATTCATCTTTCCTGATCAGATAAACACCACTTAAATCGGGACCTACCAACCTACCCTTATTAATTGTATGACAAGCAGCGCAAATAGATTTAAATGTTTCTTCACCGCTGTTTTGGGCCTGCAAAGTGAGATTTACGCAGAATAGAAGGAGGAATACGGGAAATAGCAAAATCTTTTTCATACAATTTATGAATTAAGAATCAAAATCCACGAAGCGCCAAGATAAAATTTTTCTTTCGGAATAAAAAGCCTTTTATTCCTTTATTAATTATTATTATTATTGAATAGACCAAACATGAACCGATATTGGTCCCAGCTAAATTACTTTCATGTAAAGAACGCTCTTTAATTCGCTTGGATATACTATTTTGATGCCATGATAAGTGGTTTGTGAATAAACTGGAAGCGTAAGTTCTATTTGAGGATGGACCCTTATCTCAGGAGTGCCAGGATTGGAAATAAGTTCAACGAAGGTTGGTTGATCGCCATACTTAAACACTTTGTTATATTGCTTTTTGCACCAATAACCAACGAAGGAATCTGATTTGCTGGGGTGGATACGAACGATTCAAAAGCTTCATGGAAAACTATCATAAATAAGAAAAATGCCATCCCAAACATCTTTTTCTTCTGAAGCTGTAATAAACTGTGATGGCATTTTTACATTTTATATCTGGCCTAAAGCTTCTTTTCCTGCCTCTGTAAGATTTTCGATCGACCACATTGGTTCCCAAACAAGATTTATCATTACTTCAAAATTGGCATAACTGGCTTCAATTAACTGTTGGGCATCCTCAATAATTAAGCCGCCCATCGGACACCCGGGCGAAGTAAGTGTTAAATCAACATCGATTTTATGTTCCGGTTCATTATAAGTCACGCCATAAACCAATCCCAGATCAATAATGTTTACCATTAATTCAGGATCGACGACTTCTCTGAGTAATTCAAATATTTTCTTTTCTTCCGTATCCATAATGCAACTATATTTTCTTTGGTTTGTGAAAAATGATTTTCAATATATTAAAGTTATAAAGCGCCGCCGACAGAAACAGAACGGTTCCACCCGAAATCAATAAATTAGTTAGAGATGTCGAAATCCCGAGCAGAAGCAAAACAAACCCGGTCGCAAAAAGCCATAACTGTGCAATGGCCACTTTTTCAGAATAAAGGTCTTTCGGTAAGGGCAGTACCACTTTCCCGACCCGCCCCCGGTAAACTTTCAGCCAAACAATAAAAGGCAATGTTTTGTAAGTTTGCCCCATTACCAATGAGGTAATAAATCCAATTACAATAGCGCTGCCATAAGCCACTGAAAGGGGTAACGTGAGGTTGTTCAGAAATTTAAAATTAAACAGGAGCGAGAAAATCAGGAAGAAAGGAATAACCAGGACCATAAAAGAAACGGCCGATTGTTTCATGCCAATATCAAGCTGCTTTTTCACTCTTTTCTTATAGGCTTCATAAATAAATGACAGGTAACTAAAAATACCCGGCACTACGATAACCGCACTCATGACTATGCCAAATTTCAGTTGTATAAACAGCGACACAACCCCAATAATTAGCCCAATATTTATGGCGTAATAGGCAAAAGTTAACTTTTTTGTATTCACGTGGTGTGACACCATAAACATAGGCAACAATTTACTGCTGACGCCAATAATCAGTTGAATAAACCATCCAACAATACCGGCATGGGCATGCAGTTTTAATAGTTCGATGTGGGAAGTTTTCAAGAATGGATGAGCCAGGTTAATGGCCAGGGTTAAACCTGCCAATACCGTGAACAACAACCAAATTACCGAAGTAATGATAAAGGTACGTTCTATAACTCTTTTTGTGGAAGACCTGGCTGTAAGTAAAACATTGGCAAAAAATAACCCAACGGCCACAACAACAAATGTTGCCGCAACAAACATGATGGCTCCAAACGAAAATTGCCAGAAGGCGAAGGCCAGTAAAACAGCGCCCAAGCCCAACAGAATAAGTGAAGATATGGCGAATGGTTCGCTATATAATTTCACTTCCATAATGACCGGGAGCAATTGGTACAATGCCCCGAAAATAACCATGGTAATCCAGCCCAACACCAACAAGTGGGTGATGGCAAGCAATTCAGGATTAAAGAAATGTTGTGTGAAAGCATCAGGATTAAATACAATAAGCAGGGTTACCGCGAGCCAGGTCAGTCCCCCGAATACGTAATGGGGAATAACTACCCTTGGAGAAGGTGCGTTTTGGCTGGCTATCTGGTTCATTTATTTGTGGATTAATAGTTTGACATTGTTATCGTCCACCTCGGCAATCCAGGTCATAAAATTCCTTTCTGCAAGTTCGGGCAATAAATATTGGGGTACTTTTTTATGATGAGCATAGAGCGCCCCATTTTCTTTCAGCTCTTCCAACTCTTTTAAAATGGTTACCATGGGCAATGGCATCTCTAAATCGCGGACATCGATTTCATGAATATCTTTTTTGGAGTTAGCCCTTCTTTCTTCAAGTTCTGACACAGAAACTCTGAAAACCATGTTGTTGGAATGGGCTTCTTCTTTGGCTTCGGCCACTTTAAAGAAATAAGTGTAAACAGCATCTCCTTTCGTTTCAACCATACTTGCATATCCTCTGGCATTCGCTATTTTGATCAGCGGAGTTGGTTCAAATGTATTGATTACTTCCAACGCGTACCCCTCCCGAAGCGCCATTAAATCGCCCATAATTTCGTTAAACGGGTCTCCGCCTCTTTCCAAAGTTGGCCTTACATCTAACGAGGTGACCTTTGACAATTTAATGGCGTTTAAAATTTCCGGATCTGCGGAATCCTCCATTTTCTCATCTTTCAAGATTGTATCCTGCTCAATCTCGAAACCAATTTCAGCAAGGGATTTAAAAAGAACCTCGATATCACATTTCCCAATTCGGGCTGCATCTCCAATACTGGTTCTTGAAGCCAATATTCCACGGAGCAGGGGATTTCTCAATTTGCTAAAATGCGGGTTGACAGAAACGATAGCCTCAATCGTGTTTGGGTTATCTTTTATAAGAACTGATATTTTTGTTTGGCTGTTAATTTTCATTTCTCCGGAATTTGGTTATTCAAAATTTCAAAATCCACCTCTCGATATCGCAACGCCCAGGAAGGCAATAATTAAGGACAATAACAGATTAAGCATTCCGGACCACCGTGCCAACAATTTGAATTTACTTCCGGAGGTTTGCTGCATTTCATCGATCGATTTCATGCCAATATAAAAATCATGGATTCCGGTTATCAGTAACATCAACACGAAAAGAGCCAATTTAATGCTCAGCAACTTTCCGTAGTTACTGGTGGTAAAAAAGTCGATTGTTAATGGCGCCCCCCTGAAATACATGTTTAAGGTTCCTGTAAAAAACAGGATAATAACGGCAAGCCCCTTTTATTCCACTTTTAATTTACTGATTTTGACTTCCCAAAATTCGGGTCCTTGCAGCAGGTACTCCCACCCAAATTCTTTCCCCTTTTCAGCAGAAAACTGATAATAAAGTGGTTTGGGGTCATGATCGTTGTGGATAATGAAAGATTCACCTACGGGCAGATCTTCATACGTTTGAAAGATTGTAGAATGTTTAAATCTCGGTTCAATTTTCGTTACATCTAAAGTTTCCATAATTAAATATTTAAAGGTATTTAAATCTTCTTACACTGCAAATATATAAAATAATTTATAAAAAGACCTTAGTGTCTTTTTATAAATTATAAAAGGGAACAATCTTTAGAGATGCAAACACTACATTGACTTTGCCCGTTTTTATAAGATCACGCTATCAGGTGCATTTTTCGGAACAAGAGCAAAAGATAACCAGAGTTTCAGGCGGATTTATTCTTCAAAGGTTGAAAAGACAACTGAACTTCGATGTGACCAGACAATAAAGCTGACCGGGTATAAAAGTTCAAAATTATACCCCATTTCTCATCGCAGGATAAAGTTTTATGATGCAGACAACCGGCGAACCCTGATTTTTATAATCAACAATTTCAGAACTCCTGACTTAGCGTAAAAAGCTATGTCAGGAGTTCTGAAATTAATACCTAAACCTGCTTTTATTGACTAATTCTAGAACTTTCCTAAATATCGGCTGACCATTGAAATTTTTATTTTCATTCATACTGGATTGGAAGTTTATACAATATAGAAACAGGTTGGTCGGCTTCGGTAGATCAGCCCGATATTTTAAAAAGTCTGGTAAGCTCTTATGACTTTTTATTTTGCTTTTGATAAAACGAATAATCCAATCTATCGCAAAAAAGCAATTACATTGGCAAACAGCATCGCAAATACTCAGAAAGATGATGGAATGATTCCAACATTTTGATCGCCTGGATTTGAAGAGTTCTGGAATAATTGTATGGTAATTTACAAAATGTAGCATTCCATACTACTAAAGGGGAAAAAGTACTCATCGTTTTAAACGATGCATCAGAGGTGAAAACCTTCGATATAAAATCGAATGGGAAGTACGTATCATCAACTCTTGATAAAGGAGCTGTCGGGACTTTTATCCGGTAGATTTTGTTCAATATCGGATATTATGACGACGGGGCGAACTTGTGATGAGGTGACAGGGAGAAAAGAAGAATAATCAAGGACGAGTTTATATTCCAAAGTTTCCTTTTTACTTTGATATTCCGGTGCGCACACCTGTTGTGATATTTTAATTTCTGCCGTTGCTGCGCAACTTCTCGTGTTGAATATTTGATTTTATCAACTTTCGCCACGATACAACTTTATTAGGGGCCATTCTTAACAGTAAACAACCAATGCCGGAGGCACTTTAGATTAATCTTTCATTTAAAAGTTGAGAATTTTTTCCATACCAAACACCTGCCAATCAATTTTTTCTATTTTTTTTATTCTCAATAAATATTCGCGCCGAAATAGGTGTGCAGCCTAATATCTTTTATCATAACACCCAATTAGTATGTAAGAAATACAGTAGTAAGTTATTGAAAATTAACATATTTTGTTAATTTATCATGTAAAACAATTAAAATTCCACAACATCTATCATATAATATTTATTAAATTTGAGTTGTAGAGAATCTGTATGTCTTTTTATTATTTAAATCTCCATTAACAATATATTCTTAACTTATGAAACGAGCATGTTCGACAAACACAGACACGGATGAATATCCCACATGCGAGTTCCATCCGGCCTTTAAAAAACAAATTATATTCGGATGAAAAGAAAAATTTCGCAAATCATTTTTTGGGGTATTCTTGTTCTTTTTACAAGCAAGACATTTGCCCAAAGTAAAGTGAATGGTACTGTTAAGAGCTCCTCCGGAGAATTCCTCCCAGGCGTAATTATAGCAGGAGGGTCAGGGATGAGTGTCGTTTCATGGAAGTTGATCATATTCAATTAAAAAAAGGTAGATTGGATAAATGGATTGAGTCAAGCAGAAAATACCACAATTATGGATCTCCACAAATGTTGCACTGAAAATAGATAGTAGATCGGAAGTTTTGCTTAATTCATTTACCAGCAATGGCAATGGGGTTTTACTTTTTTGAGGCCATAATCAATGTGTGGCGTAGAAGCAAAAAATTTATTACTTTAACGATTGATAATGGGTTTTTGATGACAAAATTCGATGCACTTTATCGCAAGTACCACCGGCGACTTCTACTGTACACTTTAAAATTTGTGGAAAGTGAAAGCGATGCACTCGATATTGTCCAAAATATTTTTCTGGCTGTATGGGAAAACGGCAAATATGAGCAAAATGATGAAGCGGCACAGGCCTATCTTTTCGTTGCGGTAAAGAATAGATGTCTGAATTATTTGAAGCATCAAAAGATTGTCAAAAAATTCGAAAATGAAACAACTCTGCATTTGAAGGAGATTGAAGCTTTCTATTATCAGTCAGGCGAAAAGTCGCTTATCGAAAAGGAAAGCCTTAAGCAAATTACCGATGCCATCGAATCATTATCGGATATTTACAAAGAAATTATAACGCTAAGCCGGTTCGAAGGATTAAAAAATCAGGAAATTGCAGAGAAGTTAAACATTCCTGTCCGAACTGTTGAAACCCGTACCTTTAGGGCATTATCTATTTTAAAAGAAAAAACCTCTCAAAAATCATTTCTTATTCTACTGTATTTGAATCAGATAGATTTAATTCGAAAAATATTTTGAAAATTTCCAGGCTTTTTTGACGTAGTTTTTCTTCTTCAGTTGTGTTAGAGGTATCATATGAATTGAATACGCCATCATGAAGGATAAAGAATATATCGAAAACCTTATAGTCCGTTTCCTTAACGAGACCTGCACTTTAAAAGAAATTCAGGAATTGAAGCTTTGGGTTGACAAATCGCCGGCTAATAAAAAAGAATATCTGGCAGTCAAGGATGTTTGGGACATTACCCGTCAACCAAAATCAAATACTGAAGACCAACTTGCTTTGTTTTATAAAAATCAGTACGAAAAGGTCCGAAATTCACGCAGACTTTGGATCAGATATTCTTCAGCTGTTGCCACAATTCTTCTCATTGGCCTGCTAATTTCCATTTTAATTCCTCAAAACTTGCAACAACTACCAGAAACGACCCAGGTCTTTTCTGTCCCTCTTGGATCGCGTTCAAAAGTATTGCTGGCCGATGGCACTGAAGTTAGTCTGAATTCAGGCAGTGAACTGAAATATTCCTCTGGTTTTTCTTCGCTTAACAGGGTGGTTTCTCTTTCAGGAGAAGGATTTTTCCATGTAAAATCGGATACGAAGCATCCGTTTTTAGTTAAAACCACCGACTTTGATGTAAAAGTTACAGGCACTCAGTTTAATGTCAATACTTATACCGAAAATAAATTTTCGAGTGCAGCGCTGGCTGAAGGAAAAATTCAGATTAAAATGAATGGCTCCAACCAGACATTTGACATTAATCCGAGCGAGAAATTTGATTTCAATCGTTCTACCCGAAAATATGTATTGGAAAATGCTGATATTGAATCGGAAATAGCCTGGAAAGATGGCAAGTTTATTTTTAAACAGATTCCG
>JAUXUF010000234.1 GCA_030684645.1 Bacteroidota bacterium
G
Source organism: Bacteroidota bacterium (assembly GCA_030684645.1). Lineage (GTDB taxonomy): Bacteria > Bacteroidota > Bacteroidia > Bacteroidales > Prolixibacteraceae > Aquipluma. Next base: position 2 of record JAUXUF010000234.1, read on the forward strand.
ATGTGGGTACACAGTAGCCTAAAGTAGGAGAGCATTTACTTTATTCTTATTTTTTGATCGTTTCTATTTCCAGAACATTATTGGTAATGCTGCCAGTAATGGTTACCTCATCGCCGATAAAATTTTCAACTTTTTTAGGATTACTGATGGCATAAACTTTGTCAGCAACCACAAAAACTGCCTTCGAGCCACCACTTACACAGCTTTTCGCACAGGAAGCATGTCCTTTATTATTTCCTTTAATTCCACAGTGTTCATCACTGATAAAACCAGTCCATTTTCCTTTGTCCATTACATTAGCAGCAGCTGTCAAGCATAAAACAACTCCTAGAAGCATGAGGTACTTTTTCATATGTTTATTTTTTGTTGTACTTGAATTTAATATTTTTTTCGATAAAAAAATGCAACTATAATTTAAATAATAAATGATGCGATGCAGTAACAAATAAAAATTAAGGTTTAGTAAAGTACGCAGTCCCTTAAAAGTCTATTTATGGAATGGTTTTGAACCTTATTTATACCTCGAAACTTGGTTTATTTTATAACTTACTGTAAAACAGTATATTAATTTAATTAGTTAATTTTATATCGGAAAATGAGATATTTGCATTTGTTGAAGAATTCCCTGATCCTTCATTGAATATATGTTTATGGGCATTAATGCTTAATTAAATTCTATTCCTTTAAGACATGAACTTGTACTGATAAAAGACTTACTTTGTTCAAATTTTCTGTTATTAAAAAGATCCTGATTATCGACGATGAAGAGCGGCTTCGCTCACTGATCTCCAGAATACTGGAACTAGAAGGGTATAAAGTATATCAGGCCGGAGATGCAAAGTCTGGATTGAAATTGTTGGAGGATGAAGATATTCCTGTTGTGTTAAGCGATGTTAAGCTTCCGAATGGCAATGGCGTCGAACTGGTAAATAAGATCAAACAGATTAATCCATCTATAGAAGTAATTAACCTGACAGCCTTTGGTAACATTCAGGATGGAGTTCAGGCCATAAAAAACGGTGCTTTTGATTATATTATAAAAGGCGATGATAATGATAAAATAATTCCATTGGTTGCCAAAGCAATGGATAAAGCCTTGTTACAGCGTAAAGTTCAGGAACTGGAAAGAAAACTTGAAAAACGTTTTGGATTTGATGCGATTATTGGAAGATCTGCTGGTATCCAGAATGCTAAAAATCTGGCTCAAAAAGTTTCAGGCACAGATACTACTGTTTTGTTATTGGGTGAAACAGGTACCGGGAAAGAAATTTTCGCACAGGCTATTCATTATAGTAGTAAAAGGAAGGATCAAAATTTTGTTGCG
>JAUXUF010000248.1 GCA_030684645.1 Bacteroidota bacterium
AATAAAATTGCCCGTTAACGAATAACCATTCTTTCAAGTTTAAATTCGAGAGGATGCAAATCCTTATTGCTGTTAAAATTGAATTGCCGTATTTATTAACCATTTAAAAGGGAGAAATCCCTAGTAATTTTCACATGAAAATTAGACGACTTGGATTTTTATCGGCATCGATGATATTAGGACTTGTTTCTGTATTCTTCCTGGTTGATTCCTGCTCTCACAGCGGAGTTCCTGCTGATCAGATGCCACAAATCTGCTTTACCGATCAGGTACTGCCTATCTTCCAGAACAGTTGCGGAACTTCCGGATGTCATAATGGAAATGGCGGCGAAAGCAATTATGTCTTCACCAATTATGCAAGTATCATGCAAGCAATTACCCCCGGAAACGCTTCAAAAAGCAAGGCATATCAAGCTATGATAAGTACTTTTCAGCTCATGCCTCCCAACAATGCTTTATCAACCAATAAACGAACGCTCATCAGGCTGTGGATTGAACAGGGAGCCAAAGAAACCACTTGCGTACCACCTGTGGCAAGCTCAATCAATCCTGAAGCTAATCTCATTACCAAATCAGGAACGCTTTGGGCCTGTTACGACCGAGACATTCAGCCGATATTGATGAATTCTAGATTTATCATGTGTATCCTGCCATGGGGCGAACAATCCTTCAGGAGGCATTAGATTAACGACAGCAAGCGATGTTCAAACCATTGCGAAAACTGGCAGGTTGCTTGGCGCAGTAAAAAGGCAATCAGGCTTTAAGCCTATGCCAGCTGCATATACGCTGTCAACCTGTGATGTAAAGCAAATTGAATTATGGATCAATCAAGGATACATTTTATAATACGCCATGAAACTAACAATTAGAATAATTCTGTTCCTGTCCATTATCTTTCTGGCAGGTTGTTATTACGACAGCGAAGAAGTACTCTATCCGAAGCTTTCAAACCCGTGCGATGATACAGTTGTTACTTTTTCGGGCACTGTAACCCAGATTCTACAGCCCTGCCGGTCGTGCCATTCCAATTCAAATGCTTCGTCTTCCGGAAATAGAATTCGGCTGGAAAATTATTCTGACGTTCAGGCTGCGGCCAAAAGCGAAAAATTAATGGGAGCGATCAGTCATTCCAACGGATTTGTTGCTATGCCAAAAGACGGGGGAAAACTAAGTGACTGCGAAATCAGCCAATTGCAGAAATGGATCGACAACGGCACTTTAAACAACTAGAATTCAAATCAATGAAAAACCCATATTCCATATTTTTCGGCCTTTTCCTTCTTTTAATTTCAGGAAATGTACACAGTCAGGATTTGGATGCATTGTTAGATGCAGAAACAAAGCCAACGATCAATTATGCAGCTGCAACATTTAAATCGACCCGGATTATCAATGGTCATTCCATTGAACAAATGAAGAAAGATCAGCTGGAATTCCGCATCTCGCACCGGTTCGGAACCTTAAACAACGGACCTTACGGCTTTTTTGGACTCGATCAGTCGGTTATCCATTTCAGCCTTGAATACGGGCTAAACGATTGGCTGATGCTTGGCGCCGGACGCGGAAGCTTAAACAAAACCTACGACACCTTTGCCAAATTCAAGCTTTTGAGACAATCATCAGGGGCCAAATTTATGCCTGTTTCGCTGAGCTATTTCACATCTGTTGAGCTGAATACCCTGTCATTTCAGGATCCGACACGGACCAACTACTTTTCATCCCGACTAGCTTACGTTACTCAATTGCTGATAGCCAGGAAGTTCAATGAAAATCTTTCTGTTCAGTTAACGCCAACTTATATCCATCGCAACCTGGTAAAAACTGAACTTGACCAGAACGACATATTCGCCATGGGCGCTGGTGCACGGTACAAGCTTTCGAAACGTCTTTCGGTGAACGCAGAATATTTTTACACATACAATCCAAATGCAAAGTTTTTGGAAACCAGGTATTACAATGCCTGTGCGGTTGGTGTTGACATTGAAACCGGCGGACATGTTTTCCAGATCATGCTAACCAATTCACAAGGAATGCGCGAAGGAACATTCATCCCGCAAACCACCGGGAATTTGCTAAAAGGAGATATTCACCTTGGATTTAATATTTCAAGGGTATTTGCATTGTAGATCAAACTAAATAAAATAAGCTATGCTGAAAAAAGTATTCATACTGATCTTACTCGTAACATCGGTCAATGTGTTCGGTCAAGGTAAATTTATCGCCAAAAATGCCTTTATTTCATTTTACTCTTCCACTCCAATGGAAGACATACTAGGCGAATGTAATGAAGCTGTGACCATTCTTGATTCGGAAAACGGCGAAATCATTTTCCAGTCTATTATGACTACCTTCCATTTCAAACGGGCATTAATGGAAGAACATTTCAACGAAAATTATATGGAAAGCGCCAAATTCCCGAAAGCGAAATTCAAAGGAAAAATTGAAGGGTTCAGCAAAGACATGCTGAAGGCTCCGGCAGCTAACATTAAAATAACCGGTCAATTAAACGTACACGGCGTTGAAAAAACCATCACCGTTCCCGGAACTCTTGGACTGGAAGATGGCAAGCTGGCGGCTACTTCAAAATTTAAAGTTACTCCTGAAGAATACGGGATTGCTATTCCATCGCTGGTCCGAGACAAAATTGGTAAAGAAATGGAAGTGACTGTAAAAGCCACTTATCTGCCATTCGGACAATAAAGTTATTCCAAATTTCAAGTTCCAAATTTCAAGATATAAAAATGAAAATCAAATACGCAATCATTCTAGTGCTTGTTCTGATCGTTGTCGGAGCAGGAATTGGCCTGAAAATGTTTTTCAAACCACATGCTGATATCAGTAAACTAGATGCCGAATACAAGGTGGAAGCTACTGCTATCATGGACGAATTTCAGAAGGATGAAAATGCCGCCACATTAAAATACAGCGAAAAACCTATAGAAATAAACGGCAAACTGGTAGCAAAAAACAAGCTTCCGAACGGTACTGACCTTTTGGTCCTGGAAAACGAAATGGAAGGAATCAGTTGTCAGCTCGACAGCAATTGGGCGGCAGCAAATCCACAGGTCATTCAGGCCCTGGAAACCGGCAGTCAGGTCACCGTAAAAGGTGTTTGCAAAGGATTCCTGATGGAAATAAAAGTAAGTCCGGCTGTTGTGGTTTCCAAATAAACTCCTGAAAAATTGTTTTCAGATTATCGATGATAAGTCCGCAAAAGAAAGCGTCCGAATTATAATCCGGACGCTTTCCTGTATTATAGAGTGGCTTAAAATCAACTATCCTTCAGCCACCGTTACCATTTGTCTTACTTTACTTCCCGGATAAACTTTGAGCGCTTCTTCCAGAATTTTTAATGAAGTAGCTAAATCTTCCTTCTTCAGCACATATGCAATACGGACTTCATCTTTTCCATATCCCGGAGTGGTGTAAAAGCCCGAAGCCGGAGCCATGAAAATGGTTTGATTTTCGTATTCGAAGTCGCTTAGCAGCCAGGCACAAAATACATCGGCATCGTCAACCGGTAGCCGGGCCACGGTGTAAAAAGCGCCCATCGGAATGGGTGAATATACTCCATTGATACGATTTAGTCCATCGATCAGAAATTTTCGACGTTCAACATATTCTTCATAAACATCGTGCAGATAATCCTGGTTGTTTTCAAGCGATGCTTCAGCGGCAATTTGTCCGATGAGCGGCGGACTTAAACGAGCCTGGCAAAACTTCATTACATTCTTTTTCAGCGCTTTATTCTTGGTGATCAGTGCGCCAACTCTCAAACCACATTCGCTGTACCGTTTCGAAACCGAGTCGATCAGTACCACGTTCTGCTCAATTCCTTGAAGATGAAAGGCCGAAATATACGGAGCTCCGGTGTAGCAAAATTCGCGGTACACTTCGTCGGAGAACAAATACAAATCGTATTTTTTCACCATATCCCGAATCTGGTTCATTTCAGAGCGATTGTACAAATATCCGGTCGGATTGTTCGGATTGCAGATCAATATTCCCTTGGTTCGCGGAGTAATCAGTTTTTCGAATTCCTCGATGGGAGGCAGTGCAAAACCTTCCTCAATTTTCGATGGAATTGATTTGATTACAGCACCTGCCAATATTGCAAAAGCCGTATAATTGGCATAAGCCGGTTCAGGAACGATAATTTCGTCGCCGGGATCGAGGCAGGCCAAAAATGCAAAGGTCACCGCTTCCGAACCCCCGGTAGTGATGATGATATCGTCAGCTGATACATCGATTTTGAACGTATGATAGTACGCCGCAAGCTTTTCCCGAAAAGACTTGATTCCTTCACTCGGAGAATACTCCAAAATTTTCCGGTCAATGTTGCGGATGGCGTCCAATGCATTTTGAGGCGTTGGCACGTCAGGTTGCCCGATGTTCAGGTGAAAAACCTTTCTTCCCATTTCCTTGGCTCTGTCAGCCAAAGGGACCAGCTTCCGGATGGGCGAATCAGGCATCAAATTACCTCGTTCCGATGTAATAGGCATGTTTTAAAATATTATCAATAAGCCGGCAAATATACAATTATCAATCTTAAATTAAAATTTTCGGTTTTGCTTTAATATGAAGTCTTAACAGCACAATAACTTTCAATTTAAAACAGGTATTGCGTTTACATACAATATTGACTCTAATTTGTATGACAACTTTTCGAACCTATGAGATTCATTGTTTTTTATCATGTTTTCTGAGGTTCGGATATTCTATTTTTGAGCCCTTCAAAAACAATAAAACACTACGACTATGATTATTGGAGTTCCAAAAGAAATTAAAAACAACGAGAACAGAGTTGCTTTAACACCAGCCGGTGTAGCTGAAATGGTAAAAAACAGACATTCTGTTTTCGTGCAGTCAACTGCCGGTATGGGCAGCGGATTTAGTGATGAAGATTATATTCATGCCGGTGCCAGTATTCTTCCAACGATCGAAGAAGTGTATGCCATCGCAGAAATGATCATGAAAGTAAAAGAGCCTATCGAATCGGAATATAAACTGATTAAAGAAGATCAAATTTTATTTACCTATTTCCATTTTGCATCAGGTGAGCCTTTAACAAAGGCCATGCTGGAAAACGGATCAATTTGCCTGGCCTACGAAACCGTTGAAATGCCTGACCGTTCGCTGCCTCTGCTAATACCGATGTCGGAAGTTGCCGGCCGCATGTCAGTTCAGGAAGGGGCCAAATACCTGGAAAAAACTTTTGGGGGATATGGTGTATTGCTGGGCGGAGTTCCCGGAGTGCCACCTGCAAAAGTACTGATTATTGGTGGTGGAATTGTAGGAACCGAAGCCGCTAAAATGGCCGGTGGTTTAGGCGCCGATGTTACGATCATTGATGTAAGCCTGAAACGTTTGCGTTACCTCGACGATATTATGCCTGCCAACGTAAAAACCTTGATGAGCAACGAATACAACATCCGCGAGATGGTTCGCAACTCTGATGTGATTATTGGTGCGGTTTTAATTCCGGGAGCTGTTGCTCCGAAATTGGTTACCCGCGATATGATTCCAACCATGAAACCGGGAACCGTTTTGGTTGACGTGGCCGTTGATCAGGGCGGTTGTTTCGAAACTACCGTGCCTACCACACACGATCATCCGACTTTTGTAATCGATCATGTTATACATTACTGTGTTGCAAATATGCCCGGAGCCGTGCCACGCACATCAACCCTGGCCTTGACCAACGCCACACTGCCTTATGCCATACTGATAGCAAACAAAGGGTGGAAAAAAGCATGTAACGAAAATGAAGCTTTGAGAAAAGGCTTGAATGTTGTAAAAGGAAAAGTTGTTTACGAAGGCGTTGCTGAAGCTTTCGGACTTCCTTACCACGACGTTCAAACAGTACTTTAAATCCTGAAAACCCCGGCAAAACGGGGTTTTGCTTTTTAAAAAGGTCGAATTCCCCGGGTTAAATTAACTGAAGATTTTACCACAGATTACACAGATGGACACAGATTTTAAATCTGTGATAATTTGAGTAATCTGTGTTTTTTTTGTTTGATGCACTCAATGGTTGGCTACTACCTTAGAATAATTTCGTCTATTCCTATTGTTGTTGATTATTTTCAACAAAAGCAACGAGATTGTTGAAAATAATCAACATCTCAGAGAAAAGATTATCTAAAGTGGAGGAGAAAATTGAAACAAAATCACATATATCTGGCTGGCAATAATACTTTATGAAGTTTGAAACCTTCCAAACCATTTTATTCTGTCAACGAAGTAATTTTTCTATTTTTGCAGCTTCGTTTAAAGAGATAATCAGAAAATAGTCAATAAAATACAAGCAAATGGATATCCCCAGTAAGTACAACCCAGCCGAAGTTGAAGACAAATGGTATCGGTACTGGATGGAAAATAAGTTTTTCCATTCCGAACCCGATGAACGTGAACCTTATACGATTGTCATTCCGCCGCCAAATGTCACCGGTGTGCTGCACATGGGGCACATGCTCAATAATACCATTCAGGATATCCTGACACGCCGCGCCCGGATGCTGGGCAAAAATGCCTGCTGGGTTCCCGGAACCGACCATGCGTCGATTGCCACCGAAGCCCGCGTGGTGAACAAATTAAAAAATGAAGGAATTTCGAAATTCGATCTGAGCCGGGAGGAATTCCTCAGCCATGCCTGGGAATGGACCCACAAACACGGTGGGATCATTCTGGAACAGTTGAAAAAACTGGGAGCTTCCTGCGACTGGGACCGCACCGCGTTTACCATGGATGAAATTCGCAGCGATTCAGTAATTAAAACCTTTGTTGATTTGCACGATAAAGGACTGATTTATCGCGGTGTCAGGATGGTAAACTGGGATCCGGCTGCCAAAACTGCTTTGTCTGATGAAGAAGTGATCTTCAAAGAAGTACAATCGAAACTTTACTATCTGAAATACCAGATAGAAGCCCCCCTTAATCCCCCCGTAGGGGGGAAAGAAGACCCACTGTTCAAGACTGCACGGAAATCGGAATATGAATTACTGAAAAAGAATGCAAAAGATTTGCGGCGTTTTTCAACAGAAGCAGAAAATGTTTTGTGGGAAATGCTGCGCGCGAATAAATTAGGGGAGAAATTTAGAAGGCAACATATCATTGACGATATTATTGTTGATTTTGTTTGCCTTTCAAATAATCTTGTTGTTGAAGTTGATGGAGGATATCACAACAAGCCTGAAATTCAGGAATTAGATGAAATTAAAACTGATATTTTAAATGACTTAGGCTTTAAAGTTATTCGATTTACAAACGAAGAAGTATTAGTAAACATTGATTCAGTTATACAATCCATCCAAAATGCGTTAAAAAGCTCCCCCTCCGGGGGAGTTGAGGGGGCTACCTATGTAACTATTGCCACCACCCGACCGGAAACCATTCTGGGCGATACGGCCGTTTGTGTCAACCCGAACGACGGGCGTTTTCACCACTTGAAAGGCAAACGCGTTCTGGTTCCGTTAATCAATCGTTCCATTCCGATTATTGAAGACGAATATGTCGATATGGAATTTGGTACCGGCTGCCTGAAAATTACCCCGGCACATGATGTGAACGACTATGAAATCGGACTTCGTTTTAATCTGCCAAGTATCGATATTTTTAATGAAGACGGCACGTTGAGCGAACAAGCCGGAATGTTTGTTGGCGAAGATCGTTTTGTGGTCCGCGAGAAAATCATGATCGAGTTGGAAGCCACTGGAAATGTGGCCAAAGTGGATGATTATACCAATAAAGTTGGCTTCTCAGAACGTACCCATGTTCCGATTGAACCCAAATTGTCGGCTCAATGGTTCCTGAAAATGGAAGGTCTGGTTAAACCTGCCATCGAAAATGTAATGAACGATACCATCCAGTTTTATCCGCCGAAATTCAAAAATACTTACCGCCACTGGATGGAAAACATCAAAGACTGGTGCATCAGCCGTCAGTTGTGGTGGGGCCACCGCATTCCGGTGTGGTATATAAGCCCCTCCCCAGCCCTCCCCGGAGGGGAGGGAGAAAACAACTACGGATTTGTGGTTGCAGAAAATGAGGAAAAAGCCCGCGAATTAGCGTTCAAAAAATTCCCCTCCCTCGGAGGGGTTAGGGGAGGCTTTTCACTTCATCAGGATGAAGATGTGCTCGATACTTGGTTTTCCAGTTGGTTATGGCCAATCTCGGTTTTCGACGGCATTTGCAAACCCGACAACAACGAAATTAATTACTACTACCCTACTAACGACCTGGTAACTGGTCCGGATATTATTTTCTTCTGGGTGGCCCGCATGATTATTTCCGGCTATGAATACCGCGGGCAGTTTCCGTTCAAAAACGTTTATTATACCGGAATGGTGCGCGACAAACAGCGTCGTAAAATGTCGAAATCGCTCGGAAATTCGCCCGACCCGCTCGGCCTGATTGACACTTACGGAGCCGATGGTGTGCGTGTGGGAATGTTGCTTTGCTCGCCTGCCGGCGGCGATTTAATGTTCGACGAAAGTTTACCGCAGCAGGGAGCCGGTTTTGTGACCAAAATATGGAACTCATTCCGCCTGGTGAACGGTTGGGAAGTGGATGCCAAACTTCCGCAGCCCGAACATTCGCGGCTAGCCATCAGTTGGTTCCACGAAAAATTCAGCCAGATTGTGGAGCAAACCGACGATCATTTCGACAAATTCCGCATTTCGGATGCGCTGATGAGTGTTTACACCACGGTTCGCGACGAGTTTTCCGGATGGTTGCTCGAAATGGTGAAACCTGCCTACCAGCAGCCCATCGATGGAAAAACTTACCAGGAATTGATTGATATTTTTGATGAAGTGCTGCGCTTCCTGCATCCGTTTATGCCTTTTGTGAGCGAAGAAATTTGGCAATTACTGAAAGAACGCCAACAAGGCGATAGTATCACGATCAGTTCGTGGCCCAAATCAACCGGATATGACGAAACTTTAATTGCTCAGTTTGAAGATGTGAAAGAAGCCATCGCCGGCTTACGCACCATCCGTACAAAAAATAACATTCCGAATAAAGATCAGCTCGAATTAGCCATATTGGTTGGCGACAAAGGTTTTGCTCCTGAATTCAATTCCGTTTTGGTGAAAATGGGCAACCTTTCAACTTTGAATCTGGTTTCCGAAGAAGTAAAAGCTGCAGCATCGTTTCTGGTGAAATCCACTACATTCTTTGTACCGATGGGTGGAACCATCGATGTGGAAGAAGAACTGAAAAAACTTCAGGCCGAACTCGATTACACCAAGGGCTTCCTGAATTCAGTAGTAAAAAAACTGGCCAACGAACGTTTTGTAAGCAGCGCTCCCGAAGCTGTTGTAGCAATCGAACGCGCCAAACAGGCCGATGCCGAAGCAAAAATAAAAGTATTGGAGGAGCAGATTGCTAACCTGATATAAAACCAAGTGATTGGATGACTTAAGCCATCCAATCACTCCTTCAAAAAAAATTAACTATTTAAAGGTATAACCTAACCCCAAGGAAACTCCTGGCATAATTACAGACATTTGGTTTCCCCCAGTAAAAATCAATTTAGCTGAAGGTTGTAAATATACTCTGCCAAGCTTACAGATAAGAGATCCCTGTAAAATGTTTGCTAATGATCCGCTCGAGACATTATTTTCAATTGAATTGGAATCCAGAGGATTATCAGAGAATCTAATGATGGTTCTTGACAAGTTAAAATATCCAACGGCCATTTTTATTGAAAACCCAATAACTTTATATTGAGGGGAAAATTCAGCTCCAATAAAAGCACCACCACCAGTCAACTGATTTTCGTGTATGGATTTATATGAAATATTAGCCTCAACATTGTTATCAAACCTAAAAAAAGTAGTTCCTGCCAGATAATTAATATTCTTTAACTTCGAGGGTTTTGACAATTCTATTGTGAACCCTGGAATCATGTCATTATTTCCAGGATAATAATCCTTACCTGTATCTAGGTATCTCTCCCATTGCATCCAAAGATCCGAGTAAAGATCCGAGCTAATTTGAAACTTGATTGTGTTCTCTAGCTTTTCAGTTGTGATGTCCTGAGAAAACGACAAAGTGGCAAGTGCTAATAAAACACTGAATATGGCTAATCTTTTCATTTTCATTGGTCAATTTTTTATATTATGAAATTCAAATGCTTTCTGAGATTTGATGTTAATTTTAATTTGTATTTAGTTTCAAAAACTTCACTAAACTGCAATGTAAATGGATACTACGCATTACTATTTTGCTCAGCCTAATTAATTACTTACAAAGTCCTTGAGATAGACTTTGCAAGTAATATCTCTACTAATTTGGGGAACCGGATATAGTTATGGATGCACCATAATTTTGAAACCAATATGTAATTTCGGGTTGTTCATAAAAGTCGATATAAACAATACCACAGTTTTCAAAATCATCAGTAAGGTCCCATTCTAAGGCCGCACCGAAACCTACCTCTAAGGCATCTGAGACCTTTGTTTTAATACTTGCTGATACAGTAAGTTTATGAGCGAACCATTGTTCATCATACTCAACCATTGAGAGCGATAAAACATCATACCAAATATCTTGACTCCAATTAATTACCAGCCGATTACTGAAATTACATGAATTCGTAACATCAGGGAAATTGAAATCTACATTACCAGCAACATTTGTTGTACTATGGCTCTGTCGATTAACATTAAAGACATTGATACGAAACTCCGGTTTCCCCGCAGGCCACCTTTCTAAATCCCAATTGGTAAACGAGATATTTTTAATGTATATTGGGTTGGCAGCCTGAATATTTCTGTAGGGTATATGAACAAAATCTTTTATCCCAGATGATTCGCCCATATAATTTACATGTTTAATCAGATAATCATATTTACCAGGCGCAACATTTCTGTCGAAATAATAGCTTGAACTTGCAGGTAATGTTGCAATGAGATCATAATCGCTTCCGGCTGTGTATGAATATCTGTAAACACGGTTTTCTGTTATAAGTTGAGAATTATAGTTAATCCAATTTAATTTTGATTCGCTTTGAACTACATGCTCAACTGTAAATGATGTCGGATTATTTGGCAAAGCTGGAGAGGTTGCAGATGCAATATTTGAAGCTGCAGATGTAATCTCGCTTGAAGAAGCATCACTGAAGGATTTTATTCTATAACTATAGGTTGTGCTACCAGTGACAGTTATGTCTGTATATACAACATTGTATGGATCAAAGACATGAGAAATAGTATAAAAATCAATATCACTTGGGCCTTTTCTTTGAACGACATATCCACATACTCCATCAATTATAGAAGGTGCGTTCCAGATTAAATAAATACCTGAGGAAACTTGGTTGGCAATCAAATTAGTTGGAGGATATAGTGTTGTAATTATAGAAACAGATTTAAGTCTCATATATTCAGTTTTAATTTCCCCTTCGTCATTACATCTTTCGTTCAGGTTAACAACAATTACAGGAAAATCAGGGATAATTTTCATGCTTATTGTAATTTTCTTTCCACTTTCGTCAAAAGCATTGATATATTCATCTTTGTCATCATAATCAGAAAGCATATATGCAACTACGGGATGCTGGTCATTCACGTTCCACTTCTCACAGTTAACTGGAACAGATATTTGGAATTTCTTAAACTCGGAACTGAACAGTTCAAGTTCGGTAAGATTTTCATTACTTGTAGACCCTTCAATATTTTCGCTTATTATTTGAGACACTTTTTTTGCATTCAAAACATGAACTTTGTCTTTAAAAGATTTCCAAATGATGTCGTAGTCTCCATCTTCTTGAGTCATAGCATTTTCCTTAATAAGTTGTCTTAAACTTTTATCGCCCAATGCTTTTGACAGAGATTTCGCAAACTTAACAACAAACCGATCGTAAGTTTCAGCTTTTAATGCTTGATCGGTGGCGGAAGCGCTTTTCAATTCATCAACAACTTGATCTTGAGTTAAAATCTCTGAGTGTTCTTGCTGGCACGCAGAAAGATAAACAAGTAATAGAATAACCATAAATTTTTTCATACTTTTGTTGTGTTAATGGGAAGGGCAGTTCTAGCTACCCTATCCCGGTTTATAAATAATTACAATTACAATCCGGTTTTCCGATTTATTTTTGGAGACCGGGTTTTTTTTTAATTCGTATTTTGTTTCAAAAGAAAATCTTCAATGTATTGGTTGATCCAGCTACAATGAAGATACATCAATTAGGAGTGGATAACATATATTTCTATATTGATTCTGTAAATATACAAAAGGGAACCCAAAACGGCGTATTTATTTTTAGTTAAACACCTAATTTAGAACAATTCTTAATTATGATATAAAAAAACGATTAATCATCATTTTATCAGATGATTAAATAATAACTATGAAAATTGGATAAGTTTGCCATTCCTTTTTTTATGAAATCCACTACATTCTTTGTCCCAAAGAAAGCTACCATCGATGTGGAAGAAGAACTGAAAAAACTTCAGGTTGAACTGGATTACACTAAAGGCTTCCTGAATTCAGTATTGAAAAAACTGAGCAACGAACGCTTTGTAAGTAGCGCTCCAGAAGCGGTAGTCGCTATCGAACGCGCCAAACAGGCTGATGCCGAAGCCAAAATCAAAGTATTGGAAGAGCAGATTGCAAACTTAAGATAAATATGCAAAGAGAGAGTGAGGGTCTGACTTCAAGTCAGGCCCTCACTAATCGCAGCTGATGCAGCATAATAGATTGGAATAAAAGATATTTTTTGTGCAGGAATTTGTCCAAAATTGGAGTCGGAGAATACATAAGCTTCATTCACATTTGGGTAGGTTTCCAATAGAAGGTGAAGGCTTTTGAGGCTTCCACTTTTCCCGCTCTTAACTTCTATCGGCAGGATTTGATCCTGTTTTTCAATCAGGTAATCTGTTTCGGCATTGCTGCTTTTGGCTTCCCTGGCCCAATAAAAAAGATCATTACCGGTAGCTGCCAAAATCTCCTGTCCAACAAATTGTTCAGCCATTGCTCCTTGAAAAATTGACAAAAGATTTGACTTTTGATATTCAGTTGAGCGGGAAATGCCCATCAGGCTACCCAGTAATCCAACATCGAGCATGATGGCTTTGAATTTTTTATCGGAGGCGCTGGCCCCTAAAGGCAATCCGGCTGGCGATGCATTCCTGACCTTTCTGAAAAGCCGCGCTGTCTCCAGCAAATCGAATGCTTTTTTTAAAGTCGGATTCGAATAACCTTCTGCCAGACTTGAATATTTGATCTGTTGTCCGATTTTTTGTGGGATGCTTACAAGAACTGAATTGAGGCAACCCGTGTCCATCCTGGGCGTGTATTTCAAGAAATCCTGCCTGAAAGTTGACAGTAAATCAGTCTGAATTTCAAAAACTTCATTCATACTTTGTGTTTCAGCATACGTTTTTACACATTCGGGCATTCCACCAGCGAAGAAGTACTTCTTCAATTCGCCGATCAGCATATTGTGAATGTTTTCAGACAATTTTTTCGGAGCTTCCTGAATGAGTTGTGCGGCAGGTTCATTCCCTGTTGCCAGTAAAAATTCAGAAAAACTCATCGGATACATATTCATCAATTGCACCCTGCCAACCGGGAAAGGAATATTCCCAATTGCAAATTCAAGCAGTGAACCTGCTGCAACGACGTGCAAATCGGGCATTTGTTCGTAAAAATAACGAAGAGAAGCGATGGCGTTCGGGCATTCCTGAATTTCATCGAAAAACAGCAAGTCTTTCCCGGCTACAATTCTTTTGCCTGAATTGATTTCGAGTTCGTTCACGATTCTTGTTACATCAAGATTCAGGTCAAAAATAGAATGCCAATCGATCCTCTTTTCAAAATTGATCACATGAATTGTTCCTTCGAAATACTTATTCCCAAACTCGGTGATCGTAAATGATTTTCCAGTTTGACGCGCCCCTCTTACAATCAATGGTTTACGCGTCGCACTATTTTTCCAGTTCAGTAATTTGGCAGTAATTTGGCGTTCCATATTTTCTGAATTTATGGTTGAAACAAAAATACATGATTTAATAACATGATTGTATTTTTAAAACTAATTTTTAATAATACAATGATGTTTTTGCAGCACCCCCAAAACGGTTGTGCCCACCGAACGCGCCAAACAGGCCGGTGCAGAAGCAAAAATCAGGGTTTTGGAAGAGCGGATTGCAGACTTGAAGTAAACTAATTCAACCGCAGAGGTAGCAGAGTTGAACAGAGATAGCGAGTAATATTTCTCTGAGCGCTCTTGATTTCCTCTGTTTTCTCTGTGGTTTTTTGCTACGGGAAGGCAGGGCCTTTAGTATTAAAACTCCAGTCAATCCTCATCTTTTTCCTTTTCCGGAGTAAAAAACGCTGCATGAACCGGCGCCGGACATTTGCTGTCAAGTCCATGAATAGCGGCCCAAATCACTTCGTTAAACTGCGCGTCAGGAACCCGGTCTTCCTTGCTGAAATCAAATTTTTCGCTCAGTCTTGACATTTTATTGTTATCGCTGTTTTTCAGGTTTAAATCGATAAGGTTTGCTGTTGCCTTAAAAGGAGGATGTGTAGCTGTGTTGTTAAAACACCGCCACATGGGTTCAGCAGCAGCATCATACTGGCTCATTGGCGGCAATCCCAATATTAATTCGATCGTTCGAAGTGCCGATGATGTTGAATACATGGTATGATCAACAAACCCTTGTTTCACAAATCCACCGGCCACATAAGTTGTTGACCGGTGTGCGTCAACATGATCAGGTCCGTTTTGCGCATCGTCTTCCACAATAATAACCACACTTTCATCCCAGATTGAAGTATGGCTGAGGTATTCAACAAAAAGTCCACAAGCCAGATCGTTATCTGCAGCATGCGCTTTCGGAGTCGTTCTTCCCAGCCTTAATCCTTCGGTATGGTCGTTACCAAAACGAATGGAGTTAAACTGAGGAACTTTGCCGGCTGAATACAAAGAATCAAAATCATGTTTCCACAAATAGAAGCGTGAAGTATCACGGATACTCATGTCAAAACCGGTGTAGCCCCGGCAAAAATGATCTTCCAATACAGGAATATTTGCCTTATACGGGTCGGAAACAAACTCTCCGTAACTTCTGTAAGACAATCCATATCGTTTGCAGTAATCCCACAAAAATCCATTCTTGTTATTGGCAATTTCGCGTTCTGCTTCTCCGGGATAGAAACCGCCCCGGCCTCCATAGCTTGAAGGCCAGTTCTTTTCCAGGTAATCCGTAGCATAAGCTCCCATCGTCCAGTTGTGGCCGTCGGCGCTCACTTCACCATCCACATAAAAGTTGTCGAGCAAAACAAACTGTTTGGCCAGAGCATGAAGGTTCGGAGTAACATTTTTGCCAAAAAGCACCAGAGTGGAATCGCCATTACCCTCCTTCATATCACCCAAAACCTGATCGTAAGTCCGGTTTTCCTTGATAATATAAAAGACATATTTAATGGGGGACGATTCGCCAACCCGCGATGGGATTGGATTCCATTTTTCTCCGGTCGAAATCATTTCTTTTTCTTTGGAATACGGCGTGTTGTTGTAAACTGCCTGCGAAAAAATGGCCAGTTGATTGTCGGTTGGTTTTACAATGGCCTGAAAAGTTCCCCTGAAAAGTCCGCCAATGTATTGCACTTTAATATTTTTGTTTGCCATTTCCCTGTGATGCTCCACCTCTTCCTTTTTATCGACCGGACTTGGCCCGTAAGGATTGGCTTTTGAAGTTAAACCCTTGCCGTTGGTGACAAAAATGGTATTTTTCACTACTCTCACACAGGTTGGATACCAGGCCGTCGGAATAAATCCTTTGCTTAAACTTTTGCCGGGATTACTTACATCGAAAACCGCCAGGCAATTGTTGTCGGCATTGGCGATGTACAAAGTCTTTTCGTCGTCGCTCAGGGCGACACTGTTTGTAGTTGTTCCAGAAGGAGAGTCAGGATAAAGAGCCGTATTCAGAATTTCGACCACCCTTTTCTGTTCAAGCGAAATAACCGAAACCGAATTGTCATTGGCATTGCTAACAAAAAGATATTTACCATTGTGGGTTATGCATAAATCATTTGGATTATCACCAACTGGAATCCAACCGGTCACACTTTGTTTCCGGGTGTCAAACAAAACGACCCTGTCGCATCCCCAGCATGTGATATACAGCATCTTGCAATCATCCGACAACAGACAGGTATATCCTTCGCCTCCCAGCGGAATTTGTTTTTTTACTTTCTTTTCTTTCAAATCGAATACATACAGTGAATTGTTTTCTTTGGTAACGGTATAAAGCATCTGCTGCTCATCATCAACCGCGATGCCTACAATGGAGATTTTTTCAGGCCATGGTTTGCCAATAACCAAAGTATCGTATGGAACCAGTTTTTTGTTTTTGATCTGATACCGCATGATCCAGTTGTCGTTTCCTCCTGAAGCATACAAATATTTTTCATCTTTCGAGAATGTAAGGCCCAGCCAGCCCTTTTTAATTTCAATGGAGTCGAGCATCTGCATTTTCACCGGATCGATTAGATGGATGCTTTGATCACTTTGCCCGTTGTTGGTAACTGCCAGCATTTTTCCGGAAGGTGAAACGGCTATATTCAGAGGTAAATCGCCAACCGATAGCATTTTCCCAACCGGAGAAAGTTTCCAGCCATTCGGCAACGAAACACGACCGGCTTCAATTTCTTTCAAACTCTGTCCGTTCACCTGTAAGACCAGAACCAACAAAAGATTCAGGCAAAGTAAACCGATCACAATTTTCAATCTGGAGTAAATCATAGCGTTTATAGTTGATTAGTTTGATATTTTAAATTCTTGCTGAAAAGTAAAAACTTCCGATGGGACGCGTGAATGATTAAGTATTTCAATCATTTTTTTCACCAATTCCGGATGTTTTCCTGCGATATTATTTTCCTCACCAAGGTCAGTTTTCAGATCATATAATTCGGTGGTTATTTTATCCGGAGTCAGCACATTATAACGGACCAGTTTCCAATCGCCCATTCGCAGAGCCTGTCTTCCTTTTAATTCGTGAAACTCCCAATATAAACTTTCGTGTTGTTTTTGTCCGGCTTGTCCGGTTAAAGTCGGAAGAAATGAAAGTCCATCCAGATTTTTAGGAGTCGGAATTCCGGCAATTTCAGCCAAGGTTGGCATCACGTCCCAAAAGGCAGAAACATGATCGGTGGTCGATCCTGCTTTGATTTTACCGGGCCAGCAGGCTATCATTGGTTCACGGATTCCACCTTCGTAAAGGTCGCGTTTGTACCCTTTCAACGGGCCATTGCTGTCGAAATAATCCGGATCGCCACCACCTTCCACGTGAGGCCCGTTGTCGGACGAGAAAATGATGATTGTATTTTTATCCAGTCCCAGTTCTTTTAGCTTTGCAACCACTTCACCAACTTGTTTGTCGAGCAAGACAACCATCGCCGCAAAAGCAGCGTGTGTTTCGTTTTGTGTCCCATAAGCGCCAGTCCTGAAATTTTTTGATCCTGGTTCGGCGCCTTTATAAGCTTTTTCGGGCATCAGTTTTCCTCTGAACTCCTGAAGGTTTTCTTCAGGAACCGACAACTCAGCATGAGGAATAATGTTGGGATAAAACAGAAAAAAAGGTTTGCCGGTTTTGTCCGGATTGTTCTTTTCGATGAACTGAAGGGCCCGGTCATGAATCAATGCTGGTGCATACTGCCCGAACTGATTACCTGAATTGCCTTCCAGAATTACTTTATTCTGATTGTCCCACAAGTGATCGGGATAATAATTGTGGGCCAGACTCTGACAATTGTATCCGAAAAACTCATCGAATCCCTGTTTATTCGGATCACCTTCTGTACCGACAAAACCCAAGCCCCATTTTCCAAACGCTCCGGTAGTATAGCCGGCCTGTTTAAGCATTTCAGCCATTGTAAACGATTCGGCTGACATTGGATACTGACCTTCCGGCTCCCAACCTTTGTTACCGCGAATGGACGTGTGGCCGGTTGTTAATCCGGTCATCAACGACGAGCGCGATGGTGCGCAAACGGTACAGCCCGCATAGTGCTGGGTGAAAAGCATTCCTTCACTTGCCAAACGATCGATATTCGGAGTTTTGAACTTTTTTTGTCCGTAACAGCTGAGATCGCCATATCCCAAATCATCGGCCAGGATATAGACGATGTTTGGTTTCAAATTTTTAAAATCTTCAATTCTGGATTTGCTTCCTGATGAAAAGAAAGAAAGAGCTGCCAGACTGGTTAAAATTGGTTTACCTGGATTCATAGGTTTATTTTATTAAACTGAAACATACCAACCAACCGGCCACGATATTTGGCCGGGGCGATTTCGGCAATATACATCGGACCAACCACCATTGTGCCGATGATTGTACCAATCAAAGCGATAGAAACCGTGAACCCAAGCCAAAATTTATCCAGGCTAAAAAGTTTTTCAAGCGCTGAAGTTGCTCCTGCAATAACCGCGGTATCGAATCCGAACAGAAAACCGCCCAATGCGGCTGTCAGGGTAATAAAGATTAGGCGTTTATTTAGTCTCATTAGATAGGTAAAGGTTTAGTTTGTGCCATTCTCCAAATTTAAACAAATAATGATGGTAAGGTTGAAAAAGCAATCATTTTCAATCCGGGATCAGCATCAAATAATCTCACTTTTGTTAAAATAAGTTAAATTCTGAAAACTGTTTAATCCAAGGTAAGGGTGTTTCTTTTGTGAACTGTTATATAAACATATTGCGGAATTTTTTTTCATAAGTTTGTTTTGGTTTTTGATTTGGACTTTGGTCTGAATTAAAGAATTTAAAGGGCATGGGTGAGATCCGATGCCCTTTTTAATTACGGCCTCATCCCCAACCCTTCTCCTTGGGAGAATGGGGATGAGGCATTTTTTTTTGTCTTCCCGACAAATATTAGGCATCGAACTCCTTATCTTTGTAATGTTGCTGACATTTTAAATAATCAATCTAGAAACAAACATACTATGACCTTAATTAGATCAATTTCAGGAATTCGGGGAACTATTGGAGGAAAACCAGGCGAAGGGTTAAGTCCGCTTGATGTCGTAAAATATACTGCCGCTTATGCCGAATGGGCCAAACAACAGCATGTCGGACAATCCACTACGATCGTTGTGGGCCGGGATGCCCGAATTTCCGGACCGATGGTTCAATCGTTGGTAGTGGCAACACTTTCAGGAATGGGATGCATGGTAGTTGACCTTGGAATGGCAACAACACCAACAACCGAAATTGCCGTAAAAGAAGAGCAGGCGCAAGGTGGAATTATACTGACAGCCAGCCATAATCCGAAACAGTGGAATGCATTGAAGCTACTTAATTCCGATGGTGAATTTCTGAATGCTGCAGAAGGAGCCCTGGTTTTGGAAATTGCAGAAACTGAATCCTATTGCTTTGTGGAAGTGGACGATCTGGGCGAAATATTTACCAAGGATTATACCGATATTCATATTCAGCAGGTTCTCGACTTGGAATTGGTTGATGTGGAAGCCATCCGGAACGCTGGACTTAGAGTGGCCATTGATGCAGTTAATTCGGTTGGTGGAATTGTAATTCCTGCTTTGCTGAAAGCTCTGGGAGTTGCCGAAATTGTAGAAATAAACTGCGAAGCCACCGGCCATTTTGCGCATACTCCGGAACCTCTGCCTGAAAACCTGGTTGAAACTGCTGAAATCATTCGCAAAAATTCAGTCGATGTTGGTTTTGTGGTTGATCCGGATGTTGACCGGCTGGCCATCATCAGCGAAGATGGTTCGATGTTTAACGAAGAATATTCGTTGGTTTCGATTGCCGATTATGTGCTAAGCCAGACACCCGGAAACACGGTTTCCAACTTATCGTCGTCACGTGCTTTGCGCGACATTACCGAGAAACATGGTGGAACCTATTCGGCAGCTGCCGTTGGCGAAGTGAATGTAGTTGCCAAAATGAAAGCAACTCATGCCGTAATTGGTGGCGAAGGAAACGGCGGAATCATTTATCCTGCTTCGCATTATGGCCGCGATTCACTGGTTGGTATCGCTTTGTTTTTAACACTTCTGGCCAAATCAGGATTAAAATGTTCGGAACTGCGGAAAACTTATCCCGATTACTTTATTTCAAAAAATAAAATTGAACTCACCCCGGAAATTGATGTTGACGGTATTCTGGTTAAAATGAAGTTAAAATATCAACATGAACAAATCACTGATATTGATGGTGTGAAAATTGATTTTGCCGATCGCTGGGTGCATTTGCGAAAATCGAATACAGAAGCGATTATCCGGATTTACGCCGAAGCGCCTTCGATAGACGAAGCCGATCAACTGGCACAAACCATTATTCAGGATATAAAGTTGCTGATTGCCTGATAAGTTAACCTGAGTTCGATATAATAGTTTCTGATAATCACCGATATGAATAAATTAACTCCTCAATATTGCCCCCTAATCCCCCAAACGGGGGACTTTGCATCCTTCAAAGTCTGAACGCATGCTCTTTAAAGCACGTCTTTTCAGAATTTCCAATGCCTGAGCTCCCTTCCATTTATTGGGGAAGGGTTGGGGATGGGGCAGTTACATATGCATTTAATCAACAACCTTAGGTCGAACTCAGGTTTTGATAATGCTGGAGTTTGGCTGGTTTACTTTTTCTTTTTTACAAGAAAAAATCCGATCAACCGTTTCCTTAATGCAAAGCAATTACTAATCTACATCTTTCCCCGCTAAAAAAACATAAATATATTTAAGAAAGCTTTACGGAGTGAGCCTTTCATAATTTAAAGTTCATGACAGGAATTGCTTCAAAAGAATTGGGTGTAATAAAACATATAATTTGACTACCAATTTGGCATAATAGTTGAGTAAAATAATCCTTTAAAATTTATGAATCCGAATCTACAAAATTATCTACCTATAAAACAGAATCATGAGTAACAAAAAAATCCTTTTGATGGCCGTCCCCGCTGTCCTTGTCCTTATTTTTTACTTTGCCTTCCGTAAGGGCGAAACTGATTACAACAAGGTTACAGCGAAGGTGAAACGAGGTATGTTTAATGCTTTAATCTTTTCTTCCGGCCAGCTTGAATCCGAAAAATCGGAAAGTATTGGCATTCCTGAAAAACTGAAAGACAGGAACTTACATATATGGGAGTTGACAATTACGAACATGATCGAGGAAGGGACAGTGGTTGATTCCGGTGATTATGTTGCAACATTGGATCACAAGGCAGTAGAAGAACAGATCAAAACGGCGCAGGATGATATGGACAAAATGTTGTCGGAATATGAGGACAGTAAAATTGATTCAAATCTGAACCTAAGTAATCAGCGCGATGTGATTGTCAATGCCCGCTTAGATCTGGCTGAGAAAAAAATTATTATGGATGAATCGGTGTACGAATCACCCTCGATCCAAAAAAAGGCCAGCATGGATTTAGACAAAGCTCAGCGAAAATTGGAACAGGAACAAAAAGCTTATGGACTGAAACAAAAACAAGAGGTCAACAAAGTTGACCGGAAATACATTAATTACCGGCAGGTTCTGGAACGTTCGGGCGAATTGCAGATACTTTTTAATGCGCTTGAGATTACTGCACCAAAAGCCGGAATTCTTACCTATTTTAAATTTCCCTGGGGTGAAATTATCAAAACAGGATCAAAGGTTGGGATGTACAATTCTGTTATCGCCACTATTCCTGAAATGTCGAACCTGATTTCAAGAACATATATCAATGAAATCGACATTTCGAAAGTTAAGGCTGGCCAGAATGTTGAAATTGGAATTGATGCCTTTCCTGAAAAGC
This sequence comes from Bacteroidota bacterium, assembly GCA_030684645.1. Classification (GTDB taxonomy): domain Bacteria; phylum Bacteroidota; class Bacteroidia; order Bacteroidales; family Prolixibacteraceae; genus Aquipluma. The sequence continues at coordinate 21,780 of JAUXUF010000248.1, forward strand.
ACCTGACCGGACAGGTTATTTCAGTGGCAAATATTGGTCAGTCCATGACAAACAGCGATGCCAAGGTTTTTGAGGTCAAAATCAAAATCTTCGGGAAAGACAGCGAATTAAAACCAGCCATGACAACCAGTAATGCGATTGAAGCAGGTCTATTTGCTGATACAATAATGGTTGCTTCCGATGCAGTTTTTGAAAATGACAGCCTTAAATTTGTTTACCTGGGGAATGAGAAGCCGGTTAAACAAATTGTATGGCTGGGCGATGAAAATGAAAATTTCATCCTGGTAAAAAAAGGTTTGAAAGAAAACGATGTGGTTTGGCTTTCAGAGCCCAAAAATGCAGAAGATCTAAAATATCAGGGTTTGGATATTTACGCTGAAATTTTAAAGAACAAGGAGGATGCCCGTATCCGGGCTGAAAAAGAAAGGGAGGAATTACTGAAAAAGAAACCGGACCCTATTCCGGTATCTGGTCCAAATCCTATGGTTATGAAACTAATTCAAGCCAAATAAAACCCCAAAACCTAAAACAAAAACGATGATTTTCAAGAAATATTTCCACGATATAGTTATTGGTTTTGAGGCTATTATCGACAATAAGCTCAAGTCGATTTTAACTGCATTGGGTATTATCTTCGGCGTAGCGGCAGTGATTAGCATGATGGCAATCGGAAATGGCGCTGAGCAGGAGATCCTGGAACAGATAAAGATGGTTGGTGTCAATAACATTATCATAACGCCAACTGAAATAACAGGGAATAATACGAGTACATCAGGTCAGGAAGAAAAAGCAGGTGGTAAGAAATTCTCAAAAGGACTTACGATTCTAGATTTAAAAGCGATTGAAGAAATTGTTCCAACTGTGAATATGCTAAGTCCGGTAATTTCATATAATTACACAGCAATTATTGATGGTAAAAGTAAACCAATAGCGCTCGAAGGTGTGAATACCAGCTATTTCGAGGTGTTTAATATTAATTTGCAACAAGGCGTTGTATTTAATAAGTTGCAGTCAGAGGCAGGTCAGCCGGTTTGTGTAATCGGCGACAATATAAAAACAGTTTTCTTCAATCAGGAAAATCCAATTGGGAAATACATTAAATGTGGGCAGATCTGGCTCAAAATTGTTGGAATAGTAGAACGTCGTGATTTTACAGCATCAGCTTCCGATGAAATGGGAATCAGCAGTACCGACAATAAAATATTTGTTCCGGCACAAACAATCCTAATGCGCTTTAAAAACCGTGCACTGGTACGTGCCGATGAAGTTGAGAAGGCCAATGCCAGCAGAAGGATCATAATTACAGATTCAAATGCCAGTCCGGAAGTTGAAGACAAAAATCCCAATCAGCTTGACAAGATTATACTTCAGGTGAAAGAAACTGAACAACTCGGGGCAACAGCAAGCATCGTTAAGCGAATGCTATTACGTCGCCATTCGGGTCTTTACGATTTTGAGGTGACCATTCCTGAATTGTTGCTCAAACAACAGCAACGCACCAAGAAAATTTTCAATATCGTTTTGGGGGCCATTGCCGGCATTTCGCTCATTGTAGGCGGTATTGGCATCATGAATATCATGCTGGCATCTGTCATGGAGCGTATTCGCGAAATTGGCACCCGGCAGGCCATCGGAGCTTCGCGAAAAGATATTGTGGCTCAATTTCTTGCTGAATCAACACTCATCAGTATTTCGGGCGGGATAATCGGTATCATTCTGGGAGTTGTTCTTTCCAAAATAATAACGGCTGTTTTTGATATCAAAACCATCATTTCTGTATTCAGCATCGTCATTGCTTTCGGCGTTTCGGCTTTGGTCGGGATCATGTTTGGGTATATGCCGGCAAAACGGGCAGCGGAGAAAGATCCGGTTGAATCATTACGTGCTTAGAATCAGATAAATTGCCATCAAATCAATATCCCTTAAATCTATTATCATGAAAAAATATATCCTATTTCTGATTATTTTTTGTGCAGGAGTTTTTCAGAATGTAAACGCCCAAAAAGAATCCTATAATCTAAGTTTGGAAGAAGTAGTGAAAATCGCTTCTCAGAAATCGCTGGACGCCTTCCGGAATAAAAACATGTATCTCGCCAGTTACTGGGAATATCGGTACTACAAAGCCGATAAGCTTCCAAGCCTCAACCTGAGTACTACTCCACTCGATTTTAACCATTACCGGAAACGTGAATATAACTTCCAGACCAATGAAGATCAATACGTTTTACGTGATTACGTCAATTCGGATGTGGCTTTTCAGTTGAATCAAAAAATTGGATTGACCGGAGGTAGCTTGTTTTTAAGTTCAGAATTGGGGATGGTCAAAAACCTGGGAGGCGATCAGGTTACCTCCTTTCAGGCAACACCTGTGAGCATTGGTTATTCCCAATCACTTAACGGTTTTAATGCCTTGAAATGGCAGTCTAAAATTGAACCTGTTAAATTCGAAAAGGCTAAAAAGGAGTTTATACAGTCACTTGAAAGTCTGGCCATGAAAAGCACCACCATGTTTTTTGATCTGGTCAATGCGCAGATTCAGCTAAAAATAGCGCAAAACAATATGGCGAATGCCGACACACTTTTCAAAATCGGAAGTGGCCGTTTTCAGGTTGGGACAGTCACACAAGACGAACTTCTAAATCTTGAACTGGGTCAGTTGAATGCGCAACAAGCATTAAGCAAGGCCAATCTGGAAGTTTTGCGTGCTCAGTCAAGACTGAATTCGTACCTCGCTTTGGATAAGACAACAATAATTAATTGCGAGGTTCCATCTGAAATTCCTCCGCTGCAAATCATGGCCGATGAGGCGTTGGGTATGGCGGTTACAAATAATCCTGATATTCTGGATCAGTCACAGCAAATGCTGGAACAAGACAAAGCGGTTGCACAGGCAAAATCGGAAACCGGCTTAAATACCAGTCTATTTGCAGTTTTTGGACTTAATCAGTCATCGGAGGATTTTAATATGATCTACGACCAACCAGATCAAAGCCAACGATTACGGGTTGGGTTGAGCGTTCCTTTGGTTGACTGGGGCCGTCGCAAGGGGCGTTTAATGATGGCCGAGTCAACCCGCGAAGTGGCGAATGCACGCATCCGTCAAGCCCGGATCGACTTCGAACAAAACATTTTTCAGTCGGTAATGGAATTTAACCTTCAGGCTGAACAGGTGAAAAATGCGGCTAAAGCCGATACGGTGGCGAAGAAAGGATATGAAGTTACGTTTCAGCGTTTTCTGATCGGGAAGGTGGATGTAATCAAGCTGAATATTGCACGAAACGATCGTGAATCTTCACGAAAAGCATACATCAGCGCAGTCAATACCTACTGGAATTATTTTTATCGTTTACGGATGCTCACTCTTTACGATTTTGTAAAAAAAGAAAACCTGACTGCTGAGTACGATAAAATCATTCAAAACTAAATGACCATGTTAAAGAAAAGAAATTATCAGATCCTCATTGCTGTTTTCGTGATCATTGGGATAAGTGCAATCGTCATCTTCCAGCTAAAACCTGAAACCGGGAAATCTTTTAAAATAAAAAAAGGGAACCTCGAGATTGTCATTACCACGAAAGGCGAGGTAAAAGGAGAAAAATATACAGAAATTAATTTGCCTGAAGCGGTGTGCAACCAGGAACTTCGAGTTTATCAACTCAAGATTATGGATGTTATTCAGGAGGGGAAAGTTGTAAAGAAAGGCGATTACATTGCTAAACTTGACGAAGGTCAGTTTGCCACCATGATGCGCGACATTATGCAACAAAAGGAAAAGATGGATGCCGATTTACGCAATGCAGTGCTGGATAGCACAGTTACCCTTTCAGGCAAAAGAGAGGCCATTAATAATGCCAGATTAGATCTGGAATACCTTCAGATTGATTTGGATCAATCAAAATACGAATCGGAGGCTTATCAGCGAAAAACGCAGATGAATTATCAGAAAGCAGAAAATCAGGTGGACAAAATCAGAAGAGATTATTTGCTTGAAAAAAACAGGTTGAAAATTCAGGTTGGCAGATTTGAATCGCGCGTAGCCGAATTTCGGGATAAAATCAATAAATATCAGGAAGCTTTAGTCTCAACCACGATAAAGGCTCCTGAAGATGGAATTGTAATGTTTGCAAAAAACTGGTCGGGGAAATCGTATGGAAAAGATTCGGAAATAAACATCTGGAGACCACTAATAGCAACTTTACCCGACATGTCGGTGGTCATTACCGAAACATTTATCAAGGAAATTGATATCTCAAAAATACAACTTGGTGATAGTGTCCGGGTTACAATTGATGCTTTGCCAGATAAAATTTTCTCCGGAAAGGTGATCAAAATTGCGACTATTGGAGAAGATCACAAGGATTTCGATATGAAAGCGTTCAAGGTAATTATACTTTTCGATAAATCAGACAAGGACATGAAACCGGGAATGACCGCCAATAACGACATTATCGTCGATTCCTACAAAGACAAACTTTTGGTTCCGCTAAAATCAATTTTTTCGAGAAACGGTAAACAAATTGTTTACCTGAAGAAAGACGGGAACATTGCCGAACAGGAAATAGAGCTGGTCGCTGAAAACGAACAATTTGGAGTCGTTGAAAAGGGCATTCAGGAAGGCGATGTTATTTTGCTCTATCAGCCCGAGGAATTCAAAGTTGAAATTGAGAAAGTTGCCGGCAAAGAATAGTTAAACCTATTTTCATTTTTCTTTCTTTTGAAGAAAAAAGATATGAATACACAGTCGATTACCATAGATATTCCTTCAGATGTTTTTCTTGCGATTAACGAGTCGGAATCAGAATTAAACAACCATTAACAATTGTTTTGAATTGTCCATTTTGTGGAGTGAATGGTTTTTGTACTTTTGACAATCTAAATCTAAACCAATTTCATGAAATTTGCATTGCTTTTCTTGTTCCTGCTCCTGAACCTCTTTTCATATTCTGCAAAAAAACATTTCCCCGGCATCAAAGGGTTACAAAATGATTCGGTCGTTCACAAAAAAAACGAAAACTTTATTCTCCACGTCAAAAAGGCCACTGGTCCTATTAAAATCGATGGCCTGATCAGCGAACCCGATTGGGACAAAGCTGAAAAGGCAAAGGATTTTCGTCTGGTACTTCCGGTTGATACCGGTTTCCCAAAATCACCTTCAGAAGTGGTGATGACTTACGACGACAAGGCTTTTTACCTGGGCATTACCTTTTTCGATACCATTCCCGGGAAGCGGATCATGGAATCCTTCCGGCGGGATTTTGTATTCGGGAACAACGACAATGTCCTGGTGTTTTTCGATACCTTCCTCGATCAAACCAGCGGTTTCTCTTTCGGGGCGTCGGCTTCAGGAGCCAAATGGGACGGAACCATGTCGTCAGGCCCAATAAACCTCAACTGGGATTGTAAATGGGACTCTAAAACCACCCAATACAAAGATCGTTGGGTCACCGAAATGAAAATTCCTTTTCGTTCGATCAGGTATAAATCCGGAACCGATCGCTGGTATGTCAATTTCAGCCGGCTCGATCTGAAAACCAACGAAAAATCGGCGTGGGCTCCCGTTCCCAGGCAATTTCCAACGGCCAGCCTGGCTTATACCGGCGTATTGCAATGGGATGCGCCGCTTCCGAAATCGAAAATGATGTTTTCGGTAATTCCTTATGTTTTTGGAAGTGTGGTCAAAGATTTCGAAGCTGGAGGAAAAACGAGATACCATCAGGATTTCGGCTTCGATACCAAGTTGGGAATTTCAACCTCCATGAATCTTGACCTGACTTATAATCCGGATTTTTCGCAGGCGGAAGTCGATCAACAGGTAACTAACCTCGATCGGTTCGAACTCTTCTTCCCTGAAAAACGGCAATTTTTCCTCGAGAACAGCGATCTTTTTTCCAGTTACGGGTTCAGTTCAGTAACACCTTTCTTTTCGCGCCGGATCGGCTTGGATGCCCCGGTCCTGGCAGGCGCACGGCTTAGCGGAAAGCTTGATAACAACTGGCGCCTGGGCCTTTTGGATATGCAAACCGAAAGAACAGGCGATCAGTTATCGCGTAATTTTCTGGTGGCTTCTCTTCAACGTAAAATATTTGCCCGGTCGAATATCGGTATCATACTGGTGAACAAGGAATATACGAACGAACCCGGAAAACAAAATTTCAACCGGATTGCAGGTATCGATTACAACCTGGCTAGCAGCAACAATAAACTCACCGGGAAATTGTTTTATCACCGGTCTTTTAGCCCTGAAAATCCCGGAAAACAATACGCACAGGGCTCATCTTTTGCATACAATTCCCGCCGGATTCATAGTGCCTTGTCACAGGTCAGTGTTGGCGAAAACTATATTGCCGAAGCCGGATATGTTCCACGCAAAGGGTATAACCTGTTAACTCCTGAATTCAGTTTATTGTGGATCCCAAATAAAAGGGTTGTCAGCCATGGAGTCTCGATGGTGTCCAATTATTATTTTGATTCGGGATACAGCAATCAGCTTGACCATGAAGTTACGCTGATGTATAAATTCGAATTCAAAAACAAGGCAATCCTTGATGCAGGAATAAAGGATTTTTATACGCGACTGAATAAGGACTTTGATCCGATACATCCAACTCATATGAGCAATACATTTCTGGCAAAAGGATCAGAATATTCTACCAATATGGGGTTTATCGATTACTTCTCGGATATCCGCAGCATGTTTAACTATTCGGCAACAGTTGCAACCGGTGGTTTTTACAGTGGCAATATCAGCCTGATTAAAGGCCAGATGACCTACCGCTACCAGCCGTACCTGAACATGTCGGTCAATTTTTCATATAACGACATCAACCTGCCTGCACCGTTTGAACATGCCAGGTTTTTGTTATTGGGGCCAAAGGTCGATCTGACCCTGAGTGATAAGGTTTTCTTTTCAACCTTCGTGCAGTATAACGAGCAAATTGAAAACATGAATGTCAACATGCGGTTTCAATGGCGCTACAAGCCGGTTTCCGACCTTTTTATCGTTTATACAGGCAACTATTTCACCGGAGACTGGAGCCCGAGAAACAGGGCGTTGGTAGTGAAATTGAGTTATTGGTTTAATTAGAAAGATAACCGTGGTGACGCTATATTAGGACTGCTCAATTGAGAAAGATTGATTAAAAAATTGTTTTTTGAACCAAAGCTCAAATGCTGGATCGACAAACTCAAATCGGTTATTTACTTCGTGAATGATGTCATTATTGATTAAAAGAGATTTATTCTTACTCACATTTCGTGGGGTGCCTAATAAATACTTTTGCATGACAGCCGCACTTGTAAATTGAGTTTCGCCTTTGGCTACAGCTTTTAGTAAATTTAACTGCGTATAACTAATACCTTCTGTTTCATTTTGATACAAGGGAATATTGGCATTTAATAATTCTTTCAATGCGGCTTTGATTTCAGTTGTAGTTGCCGTATTTTGTGTCACATTCCAGGTGTAGTGCGCCAATTGTTGTATGTACCAGGAATGATTTTTCATTAACCGAGGGATTATTCCGGCTGTTTCTTCATCAATTTGTTTGCCTGTATCTTCAAAGCCTTTACAAATATACCGGATCCATTTTTCGGTTTCAATTTTTTGCAAAATCATGATGTCACCAAAGCGATAGAATGGCTTAGCTGGATTATTAAAAATATCAGCCATCATGTGCCGTTTACTTCCAAACAGGCAATAGGTAACCAATTTATGCCGCTGCCAAGAAGCCCGGAGCTTTTTTTCGAACGAAAGAAAATCCCTGAAAGGGGCCAGATTCTGAAATTCGTCTAAACAGATAATGAATTTTACTCCTTTTTTTTGGGCTATGGTTTCCGGGAGGTTTAGTACTTCATCACTATTTTTTTTAAGCTCGACCCAATCGAAACTTAAACTGAAATCAGTAGCTGGATCAATACCTATACTGAGTTTAGGGATTAATTTATGAAAGAAATCTTTTCCACTGTTCATCCATTCCTGCCATTTGGTTGAAGAAGCTTTAATGACCTCGCGGGCAAAGATTTCTAAAAATTCTTCTTCGTTACTAACCGAAAACAAATCAATGATCACACATCTTATGTTCTTCTCATTATTGGCTATATTGTTGATTACTTTCTCAACAAGGGATGACTTACCCCATCTTCTTGGAGATATAATTGTGGTGTTAATTCCACTCAACAAATTGCTTTGCAGTTTCGCAATATCGGCTTCCCGATTCGTAAACGAACGATTACTTACAGTTGATCCGTAGATAAATGGTGTATCTTTCATTTATTGCTCTTAAAGATTATACTATGTGGTATAATACACAAAGGTATAAAATCAGGTAATGCGATACAACAATGTTTCCGACCTTTTTATCGTTTACACCGGCAACTATTTCACCGGCGACTGGAGTCCAAGAAACAGGGCGTTGGTAGTGAAATTGAGTTATTGGTTTAATTAAAGCCTCCCCCAACCCCTCCAGAGGAGGGGCTTTTACGTAATGCAAACTTGACATTTGAACCATGCACAGTCCTCCAACATATTTGCGGGTGTACGACAAAATCCCCTTAATGAAAGGTTCAGGATATTGTTCTTAGGGCAAAACTGTGCCGTTAGGCACAATCGGTCGGTAGAGAGAATGGGGGGATATGATTCTTTCGTCCCGTACGGGACGAAACCTTGCTCTATTAATGACTTTTACCGACCTTGAATCCCTGACGGGATAAAAAATCCAATCACAGTTCTTCTTCGTGTCAAGTTTTTTTAGCTACCAAGGCACGAAATCACGAGAAAACACTAAAAAGGGAATTTTGTCGTACACCCATATTTGCCACCAAAACTCCCTTCTCCTTTGGGGAAGGGTTGGGGATGGGCTTCCATTAAAACTTTTCAAAAACTCCCAGTCCAAACAGTGCAAAGTCATATTTGATGGGATCTTCAGGATCGAATTCCCGCAGTTTGGCGGTGATTTCTTCCACGGCGCTCCAGTCGTTTTGAGTTCGGGTAAGTAAACCGAGTTTGCGGGCCACATTGCCGGTATGTACATCGAGCGGAAGCAACAGCGCTGAGGAAGGAATTTGCTTCCAAAGTCCAAAATCGACACCTGAAAAATCTGTTCTGATCATCCAGCGCAAATACATATTCAGCCGTTTTCCTGCGGCACCTTTTTCGACATTCGAAACATGTTTTTCAGTCCGGTGCTGATGTTCAAGCTCAAAAAATATTTTTCGGAAATGTACCAATGCGCTGAATATACTTTCGTCTTTCCGAAATCCCTGCGTAAAAACCTGTTCCAACCCACCATGATTCTGGTAGATATTCCGGAGAGCTTTCAGGAAATAAATACAATCAGTGCCATTGAAAGTGCGATGCTTGAAATTCAGGAATACATCCCATTCCTCTTCCGGAGTATGGAGCAGGAATTCAATTGGGTTGTTGTTCATGAGCGTGACCAGCTTCAAGGCGTTCCGGATGATGGTCGGCCGTTGGCCCCAGGCCAGTGTGGCAGCCAGAAATCCGGCAATTTCGATGTTTTCTTTGGTGGTGAAAAGTGCAGGTACCTGAATCGGATCCGTCTCAATAAAACTGGAATGATTGAATGAAATGACTTTCTGATCCAGAAATGATTTTAGGTCTTCAGTCAAATTCATCGGTTCAGAATTCAATAAGGCCATCTTTCATCCGGATGATGGCGTCGCTTTGGGCAGCAAAACTCTCGTCATGAGTCACAATAACAAGTGTTTGTTTGAACCGGTCGCGCAAAGTGAAAAAAAGTTCGTGCAGGTCTTCGCGGTTTTTGGTATCCAGGTTTCCTGAAGGTTCATCAGCCAGGATGACCGAAGGGTTGTTGATTAATGCCCTTGCCACAGCCACGCGCTGCCGTTCTCCTCCTGAAAGTTCGCCGGGTTTGTGATTTAGTCGGTGAGATAAGCCCAGAAACTCGAGGTATTCACGTGCTTTCTGTTCCGCATCTTTTCTGGATGTTTTTGCAATGAAAGCCGGAATGCAGACGTTTTCGAGGGCCGAAAATTCAGGAAGTAAATAATGAAACTGGAAAACAAAACCAATTTGCCGGTTTCTGAAATCGGCCAGTTGGCGCTCATTCATGACCGAAATGTTTTGACCGTTGATGAAAACCTTTCCTGAAGCCGGTTGACTTAATGAACCAATGATTTGCAGCAGGGTTGTCTTCCCCGCTCCACTCGGACCAACAATCGAATAGAGTTTTCCGGACGGAACTTCCAGGTCAATTCCTTTCAGAACCTGAAGATCGCCATACGACTTTGTTATTTTTTCGACTCTGATCAATCGTGGTACTTTTTAGAATGCTTGGTTTAAGGGATTTCAGTAAATAGCGGGAAGATTACAGTTCAAATGCTAAAATCTGATTTTACTTCATCGGGAATCGTCTTGGTCAGGTTTTCAGTCCCTTCAGTAATTTCACTCTTAATTTCCTTTATACTATTATCAATTTCGCTGGTTTGTGTTTTAATGCCTACCTCAATATCGCTTTTAATTTCCTTAATATCTTTCCCCAGTTCGTCGGTGTGTTTCCTGATTCCATCCTGAATATTACTTCTCGCATCCTGAATGGTTGTTCGGATATCACGGATGTCGTCGCCAATTCCACCACCACTTTCATTGATCTCGCGTTTAATCTCATTGGTAGCTTTCTGGAATTCGCGCATGGCCTTGCCCAGCGTTCTGGCAACATCAGGAATGGCCTTTGACCCAAAGAACAGCAAGGCTATAAAAATGATTAGTACTATCTCACCTCCACCCATAAATGATAAATTAATTCGTTGGTCTAATAGAATTTCAGCAAATATACAAACTTGTTCACGACAACGGCAACAGATGCGTAAAGAAGTTTAATCGAGTGCAAAAAAGAAACAGGAGTTCCATCCGTCACTGACCGATGAAACCCCTGTTCTGAGTTATCCTGAAACTGTAGGCTTACAGTTTATCGACTTTTTTCACTTTCCTGATGGTATCATAAACCAATGGTGCAGCAACAAATACCGATGAATAGGTACCAACACCCACACCAACCAGAAGGGCAAATGTAAAGCCCTGGATGGATGTCCCTCCGAAAAGGAAGATGGCCAGCAACACGATCAATACAGTTAATGAAGTACTGAAAGTACGGCGAAGTGTGGAGTTCATGGCACGGTCCATATTGTCAGTAAGAGTACGTTTCGGATACAGGTGCAGGTATTCACGGATACGGTCATAAACGATAACCGTATCGTTTATCGAATAACCGATCACCGTCAGGATAGCGGCGATAAATGCCTGGTCAATTTCCAGGGAGAAAGGCAGGATTCCGTAGAAAAGGGAGAATGCCCCCAGGGTAATGGTTGCATCGTGTGCAAGTGCAATGATACCTCCCAATCCGTATTGCCAGTTACGGAACCGGACCAGAATATACAGGAAGATCATTATCAATGCGAAGAAGATAGCCATTGCAGCTTCTTTCTTGATGTCGTCAGAAATGGTTGGTCCCACTTTCTGAGAACTCATCAGGTGCAGTTTGGTGAAAGTATCCGCTGAAATGTCGCCAAAGAAGTTTGCTTTTTTAAGACCGTCATACATGAGGCTTTCCACTTCATTGTCAACATTCTCTGTCATGTCTTCAATTTTATAAGTGGTGGTAATCTTCACCTGCTTGGCATTTCCGAACGATTTAACTTCCGGGGTCTGATTATATACCGCAGTAAGCGCACTTGCCACATCAGCAACTTTCACGTCTTTGTCGAAGCGTACCACATATGTACGTCCACCTTTGAAATCGATACCTGAATGAAATCCTCGTACTACGAATGAAAGCAAAGAGATCGTAATCATTGTGCCCGAGATCAGATAGAAAATTTTACGTTTTTCGAGGAATGGGATTTTTGCTTTTCTCAACCATGAGCTTGTTGCTTTGGTTGTAAAAGTAATATCCTTATTGCGGCTTAACTGGCGTTCAAAAATCAGGCGTGAGATAAAGATAGCAGTAAACAAAGAAGTCAGAATACCGATGATCAGTGTAGTTGCAAAACCTCTGATAGGACCTGATCCGAACATGTAAAGTACGATACCGGTCAACAGTGTTGTTACCTGTCCGTCGATAATGGCCGAATAGGCAGCATGGTAACCATCAGTAATTGCCAGACGTAATGATTTTCCTGACATCATTTCTTCCTGAATACGTTCATAAATCAACACGTTGGCATCCACCGCCATACCCAGGGTTAAAACGATACCGGCAATACCGGGCAAAGTTAATACAGCCCCAATGGAGGCAAGTATTCCGATGAGGAAGAATACGTTTACAATCAATGCAATATTAGCGGCAAGTCCAGCCTTTTTACTGTAGAAGAATAACATGTATCCCAGTACAAGCAGGAATGCGATGCCAAACGACCACATCCCACTGTTGATGGCTTCGCGACCCAGTGACGGTCCAACAACATCTTCCTGAATGATTGTTGCAGGAGCCGGCATTTTACCAGATTTCAGGATGTTCGCTAAATCCTTTGCTTCTTCAACACTTTCCATTCCGGTAATCGATGAACGGCCACCGGTAATTTCGCCGTTTACATTCGGATATGAACGCACATAACCGTCCAAAACGATGGCAATCGATTTTCCAACATTTTCCTTGGTTAACCGGGCCCAAACTTTAGCTCCTTCGCTGTTCATGCTCATGCTGACTTCCGGACGGCTGCCCATGTCGGCATAATCCATGCGTGCATCGGTAATCACATCGCCTTCAAGCGGAGCACGGCCGTCGCGGCCAGTTACTTTGATGGCGATCAAACGGAAAAATTTCTCTTCCTTATCAATAGACTTTGCAGTCCATTTGAAGGCCAGGTTACGTGGGAATAAAGCTTTTACCTGGTCCATTTTAAGGTAAGTGTTTACAGTAGCAGTATCTTTAAAATGAGATGTTCCCACAGCTGCACCTGGAAATAACTGACCCTGGGCTGTTGCACTGGGCGATAAGACAGAGAACAGAGGAAACTGTTTTCTTGCATCAGCATTTTTGTCCACAGAGGCCGAATCCGCTTTGGCCTTTTTGTCCAATTCGTTCAGCAGACTGTTTGAAGCTTCGGTGATTGCAGCCTTTGCAGTTGTGTCAGAAGGAGTAGCCGAAACCTTGGTTTGCAGCGAAAGAATTTCAACCAATTTTTGGTTGGCTTGTGCCAATAGCGGATAAACTTCGCTGTTGTCATAAGTTTCCCAGAATTCAAGATTGGCAGTTCCCTGTAAAAGTTTACGCACACGTTTCGGATCATCCACTCCCGGAAGTTCAACCAGGATACGTCCAGCTGTTTGTAATGGCTGAATGTTTGGCTGCGCTACCCCAAAACGGTCGATTCGGGTACGGATGATATTGAATGAGTTGTCGATGGCAACTTTTGTTTCCTTACGCAGCACATTTAACACGTCGGCATTGGTTGAATTGTATTTGACCTGATCTTTCAGTTCAAGCGTGTTGAAGATGGAAGCCAGTTTCGCGTTTGGAGCTATTTCTTCGAACGATTTTCCAAAGAGGGTCACAAAGTCATCCTGACTGTCTTTTTGTTTCTCTTTGGCCAGTTTGATCGCAGCCGTAAATGTCGAATCTTTACTGAAGTTAGAAAGTGATTTAACCAGGTCAACCACTGAAACTTCGAGGGTAACGTTCATACCACCCTGCAAGTCAAGACCCAGACCAAGTTCGAGCGCTTTTACTTCCTTGAAGGTATATTTCCTCAACCAAAGCAAATTATAAACCACTTCACTTGACATTGAGTCAAGGTAAACTTGTTCTTTTTGTTTGTCTCCTTTTGCAAATTTCTTGGCTGCGTTTTCAACCTGGCTTGCCTTAAAGGTAAACATCAGCTGATACACACAAATCAAACCAAGGAGTATTGCAAACGTTCTAATTGCACCTTTGTTTTGCATTTGTAAAATTTTAAATTGTTTATTATTAAATATTTAGATTGAATTATTTTCGGAATGCATTCATCCCACAGGTCTGCAAAAGTATCCCAAACATAAATCGTTCAGTAGTTAAAAATCCTCTGCGACCGAAGATTCAGAAATTAAGAAAGTGGAGGTGTGTCGTCGGGGCTGGCATACAGGACCCGGTTAAAAGGAAGGGAATGAAACGAACAAACGGCCGAAAAAGAAGAATGCAATGCTTCGGCTTTCATCAGTTGGAATGTCCGTAAATTATGATGTTTCAATAAAAATTTATCGTGTGCGTATGCAAAACGGAAACGAAAAGAAAACTCAGCGCCTGAAGTTTTTAAATTGTAAGAAGTTACCTGATTGTAGAAAAACATTTTGTTGGTCTCAGCTTCATCCGAAGCTGGTATTTTCCGCACATTATCGGCCAGTTTCTGATTGACTGCATGATACATGTCGAATACGGCTGCGGCGCTTACCATTGTAAGTAGCAAGCAGAGGCGCACCAGAAAATGCTTCGACATGTATTTCTTCAGATTCATAAATTTCTTTTTCAGCCGCCAAATATATTTATTTTTTCTGAATAATAGAACCTCAATCTTCGCTATCGGGACCAGGAATTATGAAACTGTATGATTTTGCGTTCATAATCAATCGTGCATTGATATTGCATCAGAATGTCACCACCCAGAAGCCCGGCAATCCGGCAAGCAGTGTATTTGCTGTAGATTTCGTTGACATGGCTCAGGTCAATCAGGGCCACTTTCAGCCCGGTAATTTCCATATCGCCAAAACGAAGGTATGTCATTTTTCCAACTGAAGTTTCCATCATTCCCTGGTTTATACCTGCGCTTTGGTAGTCATCCAGATTATCAGAGTCGATGATTTCGTAAAAGGAGCTCAGGTTCACATCCAACACAGATTTGGAAGCTCCGGTGTCAATAATCCAGCATGATGGAGTATCATCGTCAAAATGACCTTCAAGGAGAATATGGTAATTGTCGCGTTCGAGTTCAACGATTAGCAGAGGAATTTCGGTCATAATTCGGTTAATTTTCAAAAAAAAAGCTCCTGCAACATAGCAAGAGCTTCAAAGATAGTTTATATTGTTTGTTCTGGCCGGAAAATATTTATAGAATATTCATCCCGTCAACAACATCCATTATTTCTTTTACCGACCTGGCTGATTCAACCAGTAAGGCTTGTTCATCAGCGGTAAGTTTTACTTCAATAATTTTTTCAACTCCGTTTTTGCCTAATTTAACAGGCACTCCAACAAATACGTCTTTCAGTCCAAATTCACCTTCCATTTTGACACAGCAAGGGAATATGCGTTTCTGGTCCATAACAATAGCTTCAACCATTTGGGCTGCAGCCGAACCCGGAGCATACCAGGCTGAAGTACCCATCAGGTTAACCAATTCGCCACCACCTTTTTTGGTGCGGTCGATGATTTTGTCTAAAGCTTCCCGGTCAATTAATTCAGTTACAGGAATTCCGGCAACAGTGGTGTAGCGGGGAAGCGGAACCATGGAGTCGCCATGTCCGCCCATCAGCAAAGCCTGAATATCGCGTGGAGAAACGTCCAGCGCTTCAGCAAGAAAGGCACGGTAGCGGGCGGTATCAAGGATGCCAGCCATTCCGAGTACTTTATTTTTAGACGACTTTGAAACTGCATATGCAACGTAAGTCATCACATCAAGCGGATTTGAAACGATAATGATAATGGCATCCGGTGAATATTTGATAACGTTTTCGGTCACACTCTTTACGATACCAGCATTGATGGAGATCAAATCATCACGGCTCATTCCCGGCTTCCGTGGAACACCTGAGGTGATTACAACTACATCAGAACCAGCTGATTTTGAATAGTCATTGGTTGCGCCGACTATACGGGTGTCATAAAAATTGATGGGGGCAGTTTGCCACAAGTCTAATGATTTACCTTCTGCCAATCCTTCTTTGATGTCAAGCAAAACTACTTCATTTACAATGTTTTTTTCTGCTACGATCTGAGCGCAGGTAGCTCCAACATTACCGGCTCCAACAACTGTTACTTTCATACGGATGTTTTTTTGATTATTTTTTCTTTAACGACTACAAAGATAGAAGGTATTTTGAATTGAGGACTTTAATTCTTGTGGGTTTAACCATTTCGTGATAAAACTTCGGAATGAATCATTTAACAAGGGTTACCATTTATCAGCACTGATTTTTCAGTCAGAATAATGGGGAATTGCATCTTGGGGTAGTAAAGTTTTATTTCAAAAAATGTAAAATCCCCACACCGAGTTAGAATATCTGTACTATTCTTTTTTCTTTCGGTATTTCCAGATCAGATAAATTACAAACAGCGCACCAACAGCCAGTAAAGCATATGAGAGTTCGCTCGTGTATTTTTTGAGCAATTCCTGCTGAGTATAAAGGTAATAACTCAATATAGCCAAAATGATATGCCAAATACCTGAGCCCATTGCTGTGTAAAAAACAAACTGTTTGATATTCATTTTGGCAAGGCCTGCAGGGATCGAAATCAGGTGTCGGATACCTGGAATTAATCGACCAACGAACGTTGAACTCCGGCCATGACGGTTAAAGTAAGTTTCAGCGTGTTCTACTTTCGCCTGGTTCAGCAAAAACATTTTACCAACTTTCGACTCAGCAAAACTGTAAACTATAACTCTTCCCAGCCACCTGGCCATTATGTAGTTAAACATAGCGCCAATCACAGCTCCAACGGTGGCAAAGAAAACAACCAGATAAACATTTAATTCGCCGGTTTTTAGCGCTTGCCAAATCGCTGGTGGTATTACTACTTCTGACGGAAGCGGAACAAATGAACTTTCAATGGCCATCAATAAAGTAATGGTGTAGTAGTTGATATGTTGCATATACCAATCGGCGAGTGATTGAAGAAATTCGAGCATAAAAATTGTTTTTATAATACGGTCAAAGATAGTCCTTGAATTTAAAATTTATCAAATATTGCAGGTATTACCACTTATTTTATTCCTTCGGAAATGGTTTTATCAGGTATTTCCATTTACTTTGAATTCGATTTTTAGATTCAGTATAATTGGAAGTACTTTGCTTCGAGCTGAGATTATGAAAAAACTAAAGAATTAATTATGGCAGACAGATTATCAGATCCAATTGGCCGCTTGATGGGACTTCGGTATAAATCTCATCCCTGGCATGGTATTTTTATCGGCAAAGATGCTCCCGAAAATGTTACTGCATTTATCGAAGTTGTTCCAACTGACACGGTCAAATACGAAATAGACAAGGAAAGTGGTTATCTCAAAATCGACCGGCCTCAGAAATACTCCAATGTGGTGCCTGCTCTTTATGGATTTATTCCCCAAACATACTGTGGCGACCTGGTTGGTAAGTTTTGTATGGATAAATCCGGAAAAACCAATATTAAAGGCGATGGAGACCCGATTGATATTTGTGTTTTAACCGAAAAAACCATTGCACATGGTGATATTTTGGTCGATGCCCGCCCAATTGGAGGATTCCGAATGATTGACGGAAACGAAGCAGATGATAAAATCATCGCTGTGTTAACGAATGATGTGGTTTACAGTGAATACAAAGACTTATCAGATCTTCCTGACATCGTGGTTCAAAGACTTAAACACTACTTCCTCACCTACAAAGATATGCCGGGTAAAATAAGCCATACTGAAATAACACACATCTATGGTATCGAGGAGGCATTGGAAGTCATAAATTGTTCAATGAATGACTATCACCAACGTTTCGATAACATTGGGATTTTATTGTGAAGAGCCTCCCCAACCCCTCCACAAGAGGGGGCTTTGATATCCGCTGTTCGTTAATTTCTCTCTTTTATCATTTGATTTGCCAAGATTTTCGGGCAATCTCCAATTTTTGACAACTCAAAGGCTTTCCCCCTGTGGGGGAACGGGAAGGGGGCTTCACTTCCTCTTTAAATTCAGGTACGAATAACTAAATCCGTTTTTTTCATCATACAGGTCTTCACGGTAAAGTTCTTCCCATTCTGAATAGTCAATTTCGGGAAAATACACATCTGCATCAAAGTCGCGGTGGACCAATGTCAGGTATAATTTACCGGCAATTGGAAAAAACTGACGGTAAATCATTCCACCTCCGATGACAAAAGCTTCCCCTTCATTTTTTACTGCTTCAGCAGCTTCGTCAATTGAAAAAACCATTTCGCAACGTTCAAACTTCTCTTCCGGGATGTCGGTAATTACAATGTTCCGGCGGTTCGGAAGCGCTCCGTTTGGTAACGAAAGCAAGGTATTCCGGCCCATAATTAACGGATGGCCGGTAGTTATTTGCTTAAATCGTTTCAAGTCGTTGGGCAGATGAAACAGCAAGTCGTTATTTTTACCAATGGCGAAATTTTGAGCGATCGCAACGATGATTGAGATGTTTTTTTGTATCATAGGGAATCAAATAATGAGAGCCTCCTTAAGCAGAGGCTCTTTTAAATTGGATCGACAAACCTAAATTATTTTTTCCTGATTTCAAATTTTAAAACCCCATGCCACCGCCAGTAGCAGCCGAGAATAATTCATCCAGGTTCTTCTCAATGACTGTGATCGATTTCAGGTTCTTTTTCTTTTTCAGGAAAACCGTACCACTGCCTGAAGTGACCATTGCTTCAATGTTGCGATTCCCAAGGCTTTTATCGCCCGGAAGGTTTTTAAACCAGATATTGCTGACGGTGATTTTGTTCCGGCCTGCAACTGTTTCAATGTTAAAAGTGGCATTGAGCGGTAGTACAAGAAAGGCTGCCAGCTTTTTACGTTTAACTCCGTACTGGTCAATATTTAACTGAAAATTGGTAATGGTTCCTTTAATTTCGGTTGAAGTGGCTGAGTTCAGGTTAAAAACTGAATAAACCTGCTCTTTCGATTTAAACTTTACGGCTAGATTCGGGAGGTTAGTGGCTCCGCCAAAAGTGTTTTGATAGAATACTTTTCCGGCTTGCAAATTCATGTTTCCAACCTTTACAGGTGAAATATAAACCGGATTAATCTGGGCAAATAACTGCGCGGTAACCAATACAAAAACAAAGATGATCAGTCGTTTCATAATTCTTGGTTTTAGTTAATTATTTTCCTGAATTTAAACTGCAACAGCACCCGGAATATGAGGATGTGCCTGGTATCCCGTAAGCTCAAAATCGTCAAACCTGAAATCGAAGATGTTCTTGACCTCCGGATTGATTTTCATCTGCGGAAGCGGAAAAGGTTCTCGGGTAAGTTGCAGTTTTACCTGATCCAGATGATTCATATAAATGTGTGCATCGCCCAATGTATGAACAAATTCTCCGGGCTGAAGTCCGCAAACCTGCGCCATCATCAAGGTTAGCAATGCGTAGGAGGCAATATTGAAAGGAACTCCCAGAAAAATATCGGCACTGCGCTGATACAATTGGCACGAAAGTTTCCCGTTTGCCACATAAAACTGAATCAGCAGATGACAGGGCGGAAGTTTCATCTGGTCAATTTGCCCCACATTCCAGGCACTCACCAAATGGCGGCGCGAGTCTGGATTGCTTGTCAGGCTGTTCACTACCTGCAGAATCTGATCGATGTGCCGGCCGTCTGGAGTGGGCCATGAACGCCACTGGTAGCCATACACCGGTCCGAGATTTCCATTTTCGTCGGCCCATTCATTCCATATTTTAACTCCATTTTCCTGAAGGTATTTCACGTTGGTGTCTCCGGTTAAAAACCAAAGCAATTCGTGAATGATCGACTTCAGGTGCAATTTTTTGGTGGTCAGAACGGGGAATCCCTCTGCCAGATTGTACCTCGACTGGTAACCAAATACACTGATGGTTCCGGTTCCGGTACGGTCGCTTTTTTCAACTCCATTTTCAAGCACATGGTTCAGTAAATCAAGATATTGCTTCATTTTGAGTGTATTTTTGTGCTATCCGGTAACGGAAGCAGATTCTGCCTGTAAAATGGTTGCTTTAACTTTATGATTGTATTTGAATGCGAAAGGAAAAATCAGTCCCAATATCAATGCGTATCCGGCAAACACAAACCAGATGGCCGGCCAGTTTTTTATGCCCCCAACAGTGAAATAATCGACTACCCAACCACTTGACACCCCTCCAATAAAGGCACCCAAGCCGTTGGTCATGATCATAAAAAGTCCTTGTGCACTTGCACGAATGCGGGGATCAGCTTCAGTTTCGACGAATAAGGATCCTGAAATGTTGAAAAAGTCGAAAGCCATTCCGTAGATAATCATCGACAAAACCAAAAGGATCAAACGGCTATCAGGATTGCCAAGTCCAAACAAGGCAAACCGCAGAACCCAGGCAAATATGCTGATTATCATTACTTTTTTGATCCCAAACCGGTTTAAAAAGAAGGGTATGGTCAGGATAAACAGGGTTTCAGATATTTGCGAAATCGACATCAGCAATCCGGGATGGAGAACGCCAAACGAATTGGGATACAAAGCTTTAAAATCATGAATAAAAGGTTCGCCAAAGGTATTTGTGATTTGAAGGGCTGCTCCGATAAAAACTGCAAAGGTGAAAAACACAGCCATCTGCCGGTTCTTAAAGAGCACAAACGCATCGAGTCCAAGCGCTGAAAGGATTGAACCGTCTTTTTTGGTATTGGTAGGCGGACATGCCGGCATGGTGAATGAATAAATTCCCAAAGCCAGGGCCGAAATGGAACTGATATACAATTGCAGCGGACTAACTGACCAACCATTCAGATCGACCACCCACATGGCTGCGATAAAACCTACGGTTCCCCATACACGAACCGGTGGAAAATCCTTAACTACATTAAAACCCCGGGATGAAAGGATTCCATACGCAACGGTGTTATTGAGTGCAATAGTTGGCATGTAAACCATGGCATTCAGGAGCATAACCCAATACATCACTGCAGGGTCTTTTATAGTTGAGGCCCAAAACAACAGCAGTGCACCGGTGATGTGACAAAGTCCAAACAAACGCTCAGCATTAATCCAGCGATCGGCCACAATTCCCATTAATCCAGGCATGAACAACGATGCCAGTCCCATGGTCGAATAAATACTTCCAACCTGTCCCCCTGTAAATTTGAGGGTAACAATCATATACCCACCCAGCGAGATTAGCCAAGTTCCCCAGACGAAAAACTGGAAGAAGTTCATTATGATCAAACGATTCTTTATCCCCATAATTTTGGCTTATTCCTTTTTTCGGCGGTTTATTTCATCACGGATAGACGAAGCTTTTTCGTAGTCTTCGGCATGAATAGCATTGGAGAGCATGTGTGTAAGTTCGGCTGAGGTGTATTTTTCATATTCGTGTTTTCCCCTGATCGGCTCATCGCTTATGGGTTGATGCCATTCTTCCTGACCCTGTTCATTTTCAAATTCGATAACGATCCCGGCGCGCTGAAGGATTTCCTCTGTCGTATAGATTGGACAGTTAAACCGAAGCGAAAGGGCAACTGCATCTGAAGTGCGTGAATCGATGATAATCTGCTTGTCGTTTCGCACACAAATCAGTTCCGAATAAAAAATCCCTTCCTCAAGCTTGTAGATAATGATTTCCGAAACCTGAATTTCAAAAGCTGATGCCAGGTGTTTAAACAGATCGTGAGTCAGTGGACGTGGAGGCTTTAAACCTTCAAGCTGGATAGCTATTGATTGAGCTTCAATTGGACCTATGATAATAGGGATTCTCCGATCTCCGTTTTCTTCTGCCAGAACAAGTGCATAAGCTCCTGACTGAGATTGACTAACCGAAAGTCCTAATATATTCATTTTTATTTTCTGCATCTCAATCTAAATAGCATAACTATTAGGTAACAAATATAGCAATAGTTTTGTATTCTGTTTGGATTTTCGACCTTTTACATACGGGTTTTCTTTCATTCTTTGTACCCTGAAAAATGCAATCAGAAAATTCATGTATAAAAATAAATCAGAAAATTTTAGATAACTCTTTGGTGGTCATCTAAAATTAAATACTTTTGCAGTCCGAAAGTTTTTGTGCAGGCTCTATAAGCGGTATTTCATTGGAGTCCCGCCTGCCGGAAGAAATATTAAAACACATTGAAATGTACGCAATTGTAGAGATTGCCGGTCAGCAAATGAAAGTTGAAAAAGGCCGGAAAATTTATGTACACCGTTTGGAAAATGCCGAAGGCGAAACTGTTGTTTTTGACAAGGTTCTTTTGGTAGATGACGAAGGCGCTGTGAAAGTTGGAACTCCTGTTGTTGAAGGTGCAAGTGTAACTGCTACGGTAGTTGAACACCTCAAGGGAGATAAGGTATTGGTCTTCAAGAAGAAAAGAAGAAAAGGTTACCAGAAAATGAATGGTCACCGTCAATATCTGACCAAAATTCAAATTGAAGAAGTAATAGGATAACATTAAAAAAAATTTACCATGGCTCATAAGAAAGGTGCGGGTAGTTCAAGAAACGGTCGCGAATCAGAAAGCAAAAGACTAGGCGTTAAAATATACGGCGGTCAGGCTGCAACAGCTGGTAACATTATTGTTCGCCAGAGAGGTACTTCACATCATCCGGGTATAAATGTTGGTATGGGTAGAGATCATACTTTATTTGCTTTGATTGATGGAACTGTTGTTTTCAAAAAAAGAAGAGA